>JASIBJ010000383.1 GCA_030045215.1 Streptosporangiaceae bacterium
TCCGGGCCGTTGCCCTTTGCTGCTGACCGGGGCAGCGAGCTGGTGCTGCGTAGGCGGAACGCTGTCGGGTGCCTGGTTTCTCCCGCAGTTCTATCGTGGTGTTCTGCGGGGGATGCTGGGGAGGGCAGGCTTCTGGTGAATGAACACTGCCGTTGTCGGGCCTTTTTCGTGCTTGCGGACGACGGCAGCTGGCCATAGCGAGTATTAATTCGAAAAATAGCCTATAAACTGCGCACCCAGCAGGATTCGAACCTGCGCATACGGCTCCGGAGGCCGATGGCCTAGCACTATCAGTAAGGCCATGACCTGCTCAGATGCGGTCGGGCGTTCGAGTTATCCGGCGATCCGCGCCGGTTCCGGATCTTGGCCGGGGAGCGGCAAGAACTGGAATCGTTTTCCCGAGCCAGGTGGGTTTGGCCAGGCCGGGCGGGCTGGCTGGCCGGAGAGAGGCTCTTCTGAGGTACTCGCGTTCGGGGTGCGCGTCCAGTGCCTGGTGTGGTCGCCTTGTCACAGTTGCCAGATTGCGCTGATTGGCAGGGCCCGAAACTTGGGGCCGAAGGGCAGGGTCGCCGTGCCGGTGTAGAGCACGAAGCCGGCTACGAAGTCTCCGCCGAGCTTGTCGGCCAGCCGCCGCAGGCCGGTGAAGTCGTCGGTCCTGACCGTTGATGCGGCTTTGACCTCGATGCCGATGACTTGGCGGCGCCTGTTTTCGAGCACGGCGTCGACTTCGATCTTGTTGTGGTCGCGGTAGTGGTAGAGGTCGGTGAGTTCGGTTGACCACGTGAGCTGCCGGGCGAGTTCGGAGAGCACGAAACCTTCAAGCAGCGGGCCGAAAGGGGCACCGGGACGGCGCAGCGCGTGAGAGTCGACCGACAGAAGCCGGGCAGCGATCCCGCTGTCAGCGAAGATGAGCTTGGGCGTGGCGGTCGCGCGGGTTCCGAGGTTGCGTGACCAGCCGGGAATGCGCTTGATGAGGAAGATCTCTTCCAGCAGGCTCATGTAGCGGGCAACCGTCGGCCGTGAGATCTGCAGGTCTGATTCGAGGCTGCCGGCGGCGACCAGCTGGCCGGATCGCGCTGCGAGCAGCCCAAGGAGCGCCTTGAGCTGAGCGGTTCGCTCGATTTCGCCTAGCTGCGTGACCTGGCGGTTGATGAGGTTCTGCAGGTAGGAATCGAAGAAACGGCCTCGGCGGCGCGGGTCGGTGCGGGCGACGGCCTCGGGCAGTCCGCCGCGGACGATGCGGTCGGCATAGTCCGCACGACTTACTGTCGACTCATGATGCAGCCCGGGCCCCAGGGTGAACGCGGCGTCGACGAAGCTGTCGGTCGTGCGGTCGATCTCGCCCTGCGAGAACGGCCAGAGCTCGATGGTCTCCATTCGGCCCGGCAGCGTGTCGGGCAGGTCACGCAGGCCCAGGAGTCGTGCCGATCCGGTAAGGAGAAACCGGCCAGGGCGGGGATCGGCATCGACGGCCGCTTTAATGGCGAGCAGCAGCTCCGGGGCACGCTGAATCTCGTCGATGACCAGAAGACCATCGAAGGACACGAACCCGACCGGGTCTGCCAGTGCCGACTGCCGGTCCTGCGGCAGGTCGAGATCTCGCCATTCGGCGGCCTTGTCGGCGGCGATCTGGCGGACCAGCGTGCTCTTGCCAGCCTGGCGTGCGCCATTGACCAGAATCACCCTGGTATCAGCGAGCGCCTCGGCGACCGCGGAAGCTGCCCGCCTCGGCACGAATGAGGAAGCCATCCGCAGTAGGATAACATGATCTTTCGATATGCGATACTCTGCCTTACGATCCGCGAAGCATCTCCTTCCGTTCCGCGGCAGATGATCTTTACCCGCGAGCCAGTTGCCGTCACAGCGCCCGAGCGCCCGGGGGAGCGGGACCTGGCTGGCCGATCAGGCGGCCGCGCGGTGGCGCACAGATTCCCCGGTTCGGCAGCCTCGGCCGCGTTGAGCCGCCCGGCGCGCCGATGGGACGAGGCCGCCGACCCGTTCACCACTACGGTCAAGACCACAATCGGCCGCCTACGAGCCAAACTCGGCGACCCGCCGGTGATCCAGACCGTCCGCGACAGCGGCTACCGCATCGGAGAACCCTGATGCGCCCCATGCGCAGCGGCCGGCCGCGCTGGCTGCGGCTGCCCCGCCGCACGGCCCGGCTACGCCTCACCGCCCTTTATACCTCGGCGTTCCTCGCCTGCGGCGGCGCCGTGCTCACCCTGACGTACCTGCTCTTCCGGCAAACGGCGCGTCCCGCGACCCACCTCTCCCGTGGCCGTCCCCCGGCTGACGCGGGGATTGACCGATACAAGCTCGCCGCAGCTATCGAGCAGGCCACGAAAGAGGCGATTAGCGCGGGGAACGCTCAGGTTGCCTACGACAGGAAGGTACTGCTCATTACCTCGGCCGTCGCCCTGGGGGTCTTTGCGGTGGCAGCCGCGGTTATCGGCTGGCTGCTGGCCGGCCGGGTGATTCGCCCGCTGAGCACGATCACCTCAACCGCCCGGCGGATCAGCAGCCCGGGGCACGATCGTCTTGATGATCCGGGCCGGGACGCCCCCCACTATGGTCTGGTCCGGGACGTCCTTAGTTACCACCGAGTTGGCGGCCACGATGCAGCGATTCCCGATGTCAACGCCCGCCATCACGGCGGCCTTGTAGCCGAGGAGCGTATTCGACCCGATGTGGACAGCGGAGGGGATGCGACCGCCATGCGGGAGCGGTACCGAGAAGTCGTCGTAGGCATGGCTGTGGGTCTCGATGACCACTCCGGCCGCGATCATCGTGTGATCGCCGATCGTGAGCGACGCCCGGTCGTCCAGCATCACGTCCCGGTTCAGGAACACGCCGTCGCCCAGCTCGATGTTACGGCCGGAGTTGAACAGGACGTTGTGGTGAATGACCACATCCTCCCCGCACCTTTTGAAGACGCGCCTGGCCAGGATGCGGCGCAGCTTGATGGCGAAGTCCTGCAGCATGGACGCGGGTGTCCGGTCAAACATCCGCCAGAACATGACGTAGTAAAGGTCGGACTCCAGCGCCATCTCGCGGTCCCGACCCTGGAATGGGTCGGCTGGCAGCTCCAGCTGGCTGGTTTTCAAGAATTCGTCGGCGAGATTCGAGAAAGCGCCGAAGAGCTGAGACCCCCGGTCAACCAGGCGGTCGGTCCTGACCAGCTCTTCGAACTCTGCGAGGAGCTCCGCCTCCGTGTTCCCGTTCATGCGTTCCCCTGTCCTGTCCTGCTCCAGGCCGGCGGGTCCACCGATGGTGGCCCCAGGGTGCGAGCCCGCCGGAGCTTTCGGGTCTCCCGCGCGATTGTCCAGGCATACTGGCTGATGACCCACGCCCGGCCGGCCAGGCGCCCGAATCTGGCACCCATCTTGGAGCTGCCGGGAGAGTACTCTCGTCGCACGGGTACCTCCACAACACGCAGGCCGTGGATGGCCGCCTCAAAGAGCGTTTCCAGCTCACTCTGGTAGTGGTTCCCTTGCAAGCGAACTGTCTGAAGCGCCTGGAAGGAGAAGCACCGGTAGCCACAGCACGGATCGGTGTAGGTCCGGCCGAGGGTGACTCGTAACGCCGCGACCAGGACCTTGCGCACCAGGTAGCGGTTGATCGGGGTCGGTCCACGGGAGGGGTCTGACAGGAACCGGTTGCCGGCCGCCAGCGCGCACTCCCCGGCCATCACGGGCTGGACCAGCCGCTCCAGGTCAGCCGGGTCGTGCTGGCCGTCGGCGTCCATCGTCACCAGCAGGGACGGAGCCAGTTCCATGGCCCGGGCGAAACCTGCCCGCAGGGCGGCTCCCTTGCCCCGGTGACCCGGGAGCCGGACGAGAACGGCGCCGTGGTCGAGCGCGACTGCTTCCGTCCCGTCGGTGGAGCCGTCGCTCACCACGATGACCCGAACCGGCACGCCGCGGAGGGTTGCCGGCATTCTCGGGAGAAGGGTCCGGAGCGAAGCCGCCTCATTGAAGGCGGGAACCGCGACCGCGATCACGCCGACACCTCCGTCAGAGCACGGCACGGACAGTTGAGATCACAAGGCTGAGATAGTCGCCACAGCCTGCACCACGACATATATAGGCCACGTACATACCAGCGCAAAAGTATACGGCTACGCGATGCCCCAGGCATTGTCGGCATTCGGTATTACCTGCACGAGCGCCCGCATGCCGGATTACTCAGTGGCCGTTGACACCGGAACGCACTACTTTCATGGAGAAGCAAGGAAGTTGGCGGTGACGTCGGTCCGGAGAGCCGGAGAGCGCGCGCATACCGAAGGCCCGGGTTTTCTAGGCCTGGCAGCAGATACGGAGTTCGGCACCACTAGCTTCGGTTTCGCGGGTGTCCCCGCGCGGGCCGCGCACGTCGCGGCTGCGCCGGGCTGTAACGGTCGAGCATCTGCGCGGTGTCGGCATAGTCGCGGACTTCGACGCGGCTCGCCAGCGCGCACACCTTGCCGCCAAGCACGTCCTCCAGCGCCAGCACCGGGCCGATCTCCATGCTGACCGGTCCCCGGCTGCGGTCGAAGTAGGCCATCTGCAGCATCGTCTGCTCGCCGCCGGGAGTGGTAACGGTCCACTCGGCCAGCCCGCGGCCCATGCCGGGGAATAGGTCGGCCAGGTCGGCTGCATCGTCCTGCCGTTCGGCCAGTAAGCCGGCGGCTGCGAGCGCCGACTCGACGGCGGCGGCCGCAGCTTCGACGCCGTGTCCCTGGTCTGTGAACAGGTCAACATCCTGCGTCGGGCGCGTGGTCAGCCCATGGGCTGACCTGCAGAAACGTTGGATCTGGGTTCAGGCTGACGACATCTCTATTGTCATTCTCTCGCGGCCTCAACCTGAGCTGTTATGACTACGAGGAAGCTGCAGGTGGATGGCCGGATGGTGATGGCTGCGCGTTACGCCGACTTGTGGATCTTGTACAGCTGAGTCGAGTGGCCAGTCGGCACGCCGCCAGACAGGGCGACGCGTCACAGGGATCCGATCTGAGGACCTGCTGCCGCTTGAATGGTCCGGCTGTCCAGAGCCGTGCCAGCCTGCCAACGGCATCCGGTCTTGATCTCACGGCTGGTGGCTCACGCTGGTTGCGTGTGCGGAGCAAGCTGTCGCGGCAAATGCGCGAGTTCTGGGCACCCTCTGACACGCCCGGCCGCATGTCCTTTGATGTCTTCTTCCAGTGGCCTCTTCGCTGGTGAGACTCAGCCGGCCAGCAGCGGGATGAGGACCTGGGCGTTGGGGGTACCCCAGCCGGTCACCGGGTCCCATCCTGGCCCCGCCTGGAAGCCGGTGATCGTGACCGGCGGCGAGGCCGAGCCGAGGACCACCGTGTTGTTGCCGGTAGTGATGTCATGGAACGCCTTGCGGTAGAGCGGGCCGCGGGCGATGCGGTATATGGCGGGGTTGACGAAGCCGAGCGGGTGGCCGGCCTCCTGGTCGGCCAGCGCGATGAGGCCGGCCCAGAACGGCGCGCCGGCGCTTGTGCCGCCGGCCCCGACGAGCCAGTAGCTGCCGTCCGGTGCGCTGAACGCGAGCGCCATGCCGGTCGTACCGTCAGCGTCGGCCGCGACGTCGGGCACGCCGCGGGTGGCGGCGATGCCGGGCACGCCGTCCTGGTAGGCGGGCCGGGCGAACAGGTGGCTGAACCCGCCACCTGATGCAGTAGTGACGCGCTGGTCGGTGCCGTTATAGGCGGTCTCGCTGAGGTACGCGCCGGTGACGGAGTTCGCGGTCAGGCTGGTGCCGCCTACCCCGAGCACGAGTGGATCGGAAGCAGGCAGGATGACCTGCCTGACCGGCGTGGACGAGTCAAAGCCGAGTACGCCCTCGTCCCCCGAAGCGGCGACGACGGTGACATGACGGGCGGCAGCGTACTCCAGCGCTGAGTTCATGGTCGCCACCTCGGGGCGGGTCCACGAGTCCTCGCCGACGCTGAAGTCCTCGCCTACCTGGCACTGGGACATCACGGCTGCGTAGCGGACGGCGAGCCGCACGTACGAGGCGAACGTGACGGCGAACCTGGCCGGGGTGCTCACGCCCGCCGGGCCGATCAGGATCTCGCGGATCGTGGCGTCCGGGGCGACGGCGTGCACCATCTCGGTGTCCTCCACCTCTTCCTCGCTGGCCAGCCACGGTGAGGCGGACGCGCCTGCCAGGGTGGTGCTGATCTGGATCCGCGCCGGGGGCAGTCCGAACCGCTGGTTGAAGTCCGCCAGATCCTGCCGGATGTCGGTGACCGCCGGGGTCTGCACCGGTCCTGTCTCCGCCTGCTCGGGCAGCGCTACTGTGACGCCGCGGCCGTCGATCCCGCGGTCCAGTAGCGGCTGGATGCCGTAGGCGACCCGGAACTGCCGGGGTGCGTAACACGCCGGCGCTGCCAGGCAGTCCGTCTCCGCGATGGGCGGGCTGGCCGGTCCCGTGGTACTGCCCGGTCCCGCGCTGGCGGGCTTCAGCAGATGCTGGCAGCTGGCGTAGGCCCGGCCGGCGGGGCTGTTGGCCTGCGGATGCCCGCTGACGCTGACGCTGGGATTTCCCGACGGACTGGGGTCGGGGAAGTCCGGCACGCCGTGGGTCTGCATGCAGTGCGCGAAGGCAAGGTCCGCCCGGTAGGTCACCGACTGCGCCGAGACGGCGCCGCCGGAGGACACGGGACTGGTGCTGCACCCCGCCAGCACGCCGCCTGCTGTTATGGCAGCCAGGGCTGCGGCGCGCCGCACAGCTCGCCTGCCGGTCTTGTCATTCATTCCGACTCCCTCACGGATTGTTACCTCTGCGAGCTGTTTGTACAGTGCGGTTGGTGACAGGACCGTCACGGGAAGTGTGACCTGGCTGTCACCTGCCGCCTGCGATCCTGGGGGCAGGCGGCTGACATGCCGCGGGCATGCGATGCGGCGGGCGGGCGGTGCGGGTTCTGGTGATCGAGGACGACGAGGTGGTGGCCGCCGCGGTGGCGTCGGGGCTGCGCCGGGCTCCTTCCGTAAGAACATGCGTGCCGCATGGTCGGGCGATACCGGTGATGCCTGGGCGGTCGTTTCCGCTCGAGAGGAGCAGTGACTGACTTTGATCTTCGGCCAGGGTCGTGCCGGTGTCAGGATTAGCTCGACGAATTTCGAGGTAACGATGCGATGGCGCACCGGTGACGGACCTGCATCACATCCCGGGCGCGCGGCGAACGGGCTAGTCAGCCCGTCTCACCAGGCGCACGGTATACACATGCGCGAAACCGCAACGATCGCGGCGGCGTCGGCTCCCGGGCGTGGCCACGAGCTAGCGGCGGCCGCGCCCGGCGCGCTGGCGGTCTCGGTCGTGGTGGCCCCGCAGTACTCGGTGCTTGCGCTGCTGCGCCAGGCGGCGTCCGGGCAGCCGCACGGCGCGCCGGCCGGACTTCTCGCCGCCATCCGCGATGCGCTGCGCCCGCAGGCGCGGTTTGCGGCGCTGTGGTTCACGGCGCGCGGCTGGGCGACGATTCCGGAGTGCTGCGTGCCGATCTCGCCTCTCGCCGATGCATCCGTCGCCGAGCAGGCAGCCAGGCTGCGGGACATCCCCGTCGCCGCGCTCACCAGCGAACTGGAGGCTTTCGGCGGCGACCACCAGCGCCGGCCCGAGTGGCGGGCAGCTGCCGAGCAGCCCCGCCGCTGGCTCCACTCCATGGCCGACGCTTCGCTGGACACCTGGGCGGTGGCCGAGCCGCGGTGGCGGGCGGCCGGGCCGCTGCTGGACCGCGAGATCCGGCGGATCGGCACCGCGGCGGTGCGTGGCGGCATGGCGGCGCTGCTGAACAACCTGCACCGTGGCCTTCGCTACCTTGACGGCAGGTTCACCTTCACGTCTCCCTGTGATCCTTCTTTCACCCTCGGCTCGTTTGACCCGGTCGGCCCGCGCCGCCTGGTGCTGGTGCCGATGATCGCCGGTGACGACATGCTGCTGCTGAGCTTCGAGCGGGCCGACGTGTGCTGGATCGGCTACCCGCTTCCCCGGCCCCGGCCGGGCGCACGGGCCACGGCAGACAGTGCGCTGGCAACGATCCTTGGCCCGGTACGCGCGGCGATACTGCAGGTTCTCCGCCAGCCGCTTACCGTCAGCGGCCTGGCCGCAGCCGTGCACTGCGCGCCCACCACCGCGACCTACCACCTCCACCAGCTGTCCGCGGCCGGCCTGATCACCCGCGAAACATCGGGCACACGAGTGTGGGTCAGCCGCACAGCTCGCGGCGACGAACTCGTCGACCTGCTGTCGGCCTGATCCTTCTCGCAGCACTGGGCTGCGGTGAGGCTTGCGTCACTCCCTGGCACATGCGACGGCAAGCGGTGTGCAGGCAGGAACCGGTAGACGGCGCACATCGCAGCTAGTGACCGGCGGCCGCACGACGGCTGTCTCACGGTTCGCTAGCCCGGCATCGAGGTCACGCACTAGTTGCCGGTACCCCATGAACTCGTCGGGCTGCCGCTGCGTTTCGGTAACGTAGCCGCCGATCTGCCCGAGGGATCTTCGTGAACTCGGCATGAGACTCTCTCATCATTCTTTCGCCGGACAGCTGGAGGACTCGCCTGGACTGTCCAGGACGCAAGTCGCGGGAGTTCGTGCAGGTGAGAGGCCATATCGCGAGGTTCATCGATCTGCGCCCCCAGCAGGATTCGAACGCTGATGCCATGGGTGCTGCAGTCGGTCGGCTTTGACCCCATACTCCGGGGACGGCCTGACAGAGTTGGTCGGGGAAGGCGTTAACCCAGGCGCGCCGGCTGGCCGGGCTTCTGTGGCTGATTCCCGGTGTGATCGGGTCGGTATCGTTAGAGGGTGACGGCGCAGCCGGTGATGACCGCGGAGGAGTTGTTCGAGCGGATGCGGCGTGCTAGTCCGCCGACTGATGATGACGTGCCGGTCACCTTCGATGGGAGGCGCCTTGACTCGCCCGAGGCGGTCAGGGCATGGCTGGCCGATCTGGCCGCCCGGCGTGCCGCTGCTGGCGCGGATGACGACGGCTGATGGCCCGCCGCTGGATCTGGGGCGGCTGATCGCGGCTCTTGATCGCCATGGGGTGGAGTATCTGCTGTGCGGCGGTGTTGCGGCGACGGCCTACGGTGCTGCTCGCCCCTCGGAGGTTGCGGACTGCGTGGTGAGCCGCGGCCGCGCCAACTTGGACCGGCTTGCCGCGGCGATGCGCGGCCTCAACGCCCGGCTCCGGGTCGCCGGGATGACCGACGAGGAGGCCAGGCGGTTGCCGGTTCGGATCGACAGCGACACTCTGGCGGACCTGTCGATTACGACCTGGACGACCGATGCGGGTCCCTTCGATGTGCTGGCTGGCCTCAAGGCGCCTGATGGTCGCCTGCAGTCGTATGAGGAACTGGTGGAACGGGCAACCGTGCTGCACGGCCAGGGTTTCACCGTCCGCGCCGCCGGACTGGACGACCTCATTCAGGCCAAGGAGCAGGCGGGTCGGCCGAAGGACCTGGAGGCGCTGCCGGAGCTGCGCGCTATCCGGGACGCACGTCAGGCGCAGACGCAGGCTGAGCCAGAACGTTGACGGCTCTTCGCGCCCGAGCCAGCGCGAGTCCGAAAGTGGCCGCTCCGCGCCGCGTCCTTAGCAACGAGGTGGCCGACGCCACCGCGGCGTCCTCGGTCGCCTCGTGCTGTCTGGCAGGCGCTTCGCCATGGCCAAAGCCCACTTCGCCGGAGATACGCAATCAATTCTGAGTGACTGACAGTAGCCGGAGCGCGACCCTCAGGTGAGTGAGTCGGCCCCCGCCTGTCGCTCACCCTGGAGTCGACATACTCCGTCTGGACGGCTATGACGTCGTGGGTGGGCATGAAACTCTCTCGTCATTCTCTCGCGAACAGCGCCAACCAGGTGGACTCCGTTGGATTCGCCCGGACTGGCCAGGACGCAAGTCGCGGGAGTTCCTGCAGGTGGAAGGCCATATCGCGAGGTCATCGATCTGCGCCCCCAGCAGGATTCGAACCTGCGCACACGGCTCCGGAGGCCGTTGCTCTATCCCCTGAGCTATGGGGGCTGGCGCTGAGCGGGCCAGCGCGTCCGGCGTGCTGGGCCGCAGCAAGAGTACCAGCAGTAAGTATCGGCGGACACGACGGCGAACTGCGCGCATCTCAGAGCGCGAGCAGATAGCCTCACGCCCGTGAGTCAGGGACTGGGGCGAGTGCTGGTTGTCGATGACGACGAAGTCATCCGCCAGCTCATCGCGGTCAACCTGACTCTGGAGGGGTTTGACGTGGTCACGGCCGTCGACGGTCGCGAGTGCCTGGAGAAGGTCGCCGAGGTCGCGCCGGACGTCATCACGCTGGACGTGATGATGCCGCGCCTGGACGGCTGGGTGACCGCGACCCAGCTGCGCAAGAACCCGGAGACCGCAGGGATAAAGGTCGTCCTGATCACCGCCCGAGCCCAGGAGGACGACCGGGATCGCGGCCGTCAGATCGGCGTGGACGCCTACCTCACGAAGCCATTTGACCCGGCCGAGATGATCCGGGTCGTCCGAGAGCTGGCGGGCGCACCCAGCAGCGCGTTCGACTGACGCTCGATGTCGCCCGGACCCGTAATCTGGTCAGGGTGATCACCGCCGACCTCGATGCCGAGTTGCTCAGGTCGCTGCACGCGATGGCCGAGGCGGGCGAGCTGCCTGAGGAGGCAGTGCTTGCGCCCGGCGGCACCTGGCGCCCCGGCGCCGACGGTCCCGCGAGCTACGCCACCTCGCTGCCATTCGAGATCGCGCGACTGGCGGGTCGCCCGCCAGCCGAGGTCGCGGCTGCCCTCGCCGCCCGGCTCGCCGCCGCACCGTGGATCGACGCCGCGGAGCCATCCGGCGATGGCTACCTGAACCTGGCCATCACGCCGGACGCGCTCGCGTCGGTTGCGCGCCGGATTGTGGCCGCGGGCCCCGCCTGCGCGCGCAGTGAGATCCTGCGCGGCACCTCAGCGTTGCTACGGGCCTGGCCCGACCCGGCCGCCGCCGCAAACTGGCAGCAAGCCTGGCGCGAACAGGCCCACGCCATGACGGGCAGGCTTGCCGAGGCGGCGGGCGCTTCGATTGGCTTGCTTTCAGGACCGGAACGAGGTGTGTCCGCTCACCGCTCGCACCCAGCCCCTAACTCGCCCGTGCTGGCCGCGGTCGCGTACCTCGGGGTGAGCGCGATCCGCTACCAGCTCGCCAGGACGCCGCCGGGCCGGGCGGATCAGCTTGACCGGCTGGCCAGGGTTCGCCAGCGGGAGCCCGACCCGTATACGGCCGTGCAGTTCGCCCACGCCGACGCGGCATCGACCTTGCGGTGGGCCGCCGACCTCAGGGCCAGACGCGACGATCCCGGTGACAAGCTGGCGGCCGCGCTAGCGGGCGATGCCGAGCGGTCGCTGCTCGGACTGCTGTCGTGGCTGCCCGTCCGGGTCGCTTCGGCGGCCCGCCGGCAGCGCCCCGACGAGGTGCCCCGCTACCTCGAAGAAGTCGCCGCGTCCTGGATTGCCTGCAAGCAGGCGAGCCCGGCGCTGCCCTTCGGCGGTGCCGCGGCGGTCGGCGACCCGATCGAGGTCAGTGCTCGGCTGCTCCTCGCCGACGCCGTACGGGCGGTACTGGAGGCGGGCCTGGCCCTGACCGGCATAACCGCCAGGGACCGGATCTAGGCCCGCCGGTCTCGCACCGCGCCCGGATCGCGGCACTTGTGCAAATCACCAGGTTGAAATTCGGGGGGTCCAGGGGGTCGTCCCCCACGGCAAGTACAGTACTTCGCGGGTCATCTAGGACAGTGGCAGGCTACGGGGGCCTACGAGCAGGTGGCGGCGTACATCGGATGCGGGAATTTCCTGTCAACTGTGTGGGTTGAACAGCGAACCAGGCGGGTACCGGATGGCTTATAAGCCCCCTGGATGTCGACAGCGAAGGCCCCCCGAAGGTTTCCAGCTCGAGCTTGCACCCCGCATTCTGGTAGCCGGCGCGAGCGTACCCACGGTCGGGCTGCGGTCCGCCGGGCCAGTCCCGGCAGGTCGCGATGCTGCTGTCGACGAGTTCTGCTCCTGCCGGACACTGCCGAAGGAATGCCGTGGGCCGCGTTGGTGTTAAGCTAGGTGCTGCACCAGATGCCCCGCACTGGGGACAGGTGCTTACTCGCTCTCTATCCGATCGGTTTCCGAGCGCTCGGTGGGGTGCGACCTCGAAATTCACCTGCCTATCGCGGGACTACCTAGGCTGCCCGGCCCTGTACAGGAATCCAGGCAGAGTTGGACCGCGACTGAGGTGGCCTGCCAGCAGCGGTGGTGGCAGACGGAGGGGGCAGACAACAATCAGCAGGCCAGAGCCTGGCTTGCGCATAGCTAGATACCCGGCCCGGGCAGTCTGCTGGGCCGAGATGGCGGCTCAAGCCGCCAGAAAGACGCGACAGCGGGCATCGGCTGACCGCACCGGCGGCGGCCACCCGCACCCCTGGAAGGACCCCTTGTGAGCGAAACCATGGACCTGTTCTCCGCTGACCTGCCTGAGCCGGGTGACCAGGCCGCCGGCGTGGCGCCGTCGGCCGGGGCTTCCCACGAGCCGGACAGCGCGGTACGCTCCTGGCCGGATGCCGTTGAACCGGCTAACGAAGTCGGCGAGGCCGGACCGGGTGTTCGTCCCGGCACTCGCGGCCAGGCCGCGGGGCTTTCAGCGCTGCTGCTGCCGGAGCTGCAGCGGATCGCTCAGTCCGAGGGCATCACCGGGACCGCGAAGATGCGGAAGGGCCAGCTCATCGCGGCAATCGAGGAGAGGCGGCAAGGCGGGGGGTCGCAGGGGGCCGGTTCCCCTGGCCATCAAGGCGGCGGATTGCGGGCGGTTACACCCCCGGATGACGAGCCATCGGCCCAGATCGAGACTTCTTATAACTCAGTCCAGCGGGGAGCGCCTGCGGGAGCCGGCGTTGACCGCACCTTCGAGCAGGACGCCATGGAATCACAGACATCGACAGAGCCCGGACTGGGCGGCACCATGGCCGGCGGCGTCGGCGAGATGTCGCACGGGATCGACGTTGGCATTGGTGGTACGCATTCAGGCGGAGAGGCAGTCACCGCCGCGAATGGCAGCACCGTGACCGGTTCGCCGCGCGAGGAGAGCCAGCAGGCTGGTGATGGCCAGCGCGGTGACCGCCGTCGGCGCGGCCCCCGACGGGACGAGGGCGACGACCAGCCCCGTACCGCCGGAGACGGGGCTGACTTCGGCCGCGAGCAGAGCGGCCGGGACCGCGAGCAGGGCAGCCGGGACCGCGAGCAGAGCGGCCGGGACCGCGACCAGGGCAGCCGGGACCGCGATCAGGGCGGCCGCGATCGCGACCAGCAAAGTGGCCGGGACCGTGACCAGGGCCGCGAGCAGCAGGGGAATCGCGACCAGCAGGCGAACCGCGACCGGGACGACGATCGTGACGGCTCGGGCAGCCGCCGCAGCCGGGATCGGTACCGCAACCGCAACGCCGGCAGCCGGCGCCGCGAGCGCGGCAGTGGCGGTAATGACGCCGAGCCGGTGATCAGCGAGGACGACGTGCTGATCCCGATCGCGGGCATCCTCGACGTACTGGACAACTACGGGTTCGTGCGGACCACTGGCTACCTGCCAGGGCCGAACGACGTGTACGTCTCGCTCTCCCAGGTCCGCAGGTACGGCCTGCGGAAGGGCGACGTAATCGAGGGTGCCATCCGGCAGCCGCGCGAAGGCGAGCGCAGGGAGAAGTTCAACGCGCTGGTCCGCCTCGACAAGATCAACGGCTTGGACCCCGAGCAGGCCAAGAACCGACCGGAGTTCGCCAAGCTCGTGCCGCTGTACCCGCAGGACAGGCTGCGGCTTGAGACCGATCCGACCGTCATGACGACCCGGATCATCGACCTGATCTGCCCGATCGGCAAGGGCCAGCGCGGGCTCATCGTGTCGCCGCCTAAGGCCGGCAAGACGATGATCCTGCAGGCGATCGCGAACGCGATCACGAAGAACAGCCCCGAGTGCCACCTCATGGTCGTCCTCGTCGACGAGCGGCCAGAGGAAGTCACGGACATGCAGAGGACCGTGAAGGGCGAGGTCATTCACTCGACCTTCGACCGGCCCGCGGATGACCACACCACGGTCGCCGAGCTTGCCATCGAGCGGGCCAAGCGGCTGGTGGAGATGGGCCACGACGTGGTCGTGCTGCTGGACTCCATCACCCGTCTCGGCCGTGCCTACAACAACTCCGCGCCGGCCAGCGGCCGGATCATGTCCGGCGGCGTCGACTCGATGGCGCTATACCCGCCGAAGCGGTTCTTCGGCGCGGCCCGCAACATCGAGCACGGCGGATCGCTCACGATCCTGGCCACGGCTCTGATCGAGACCGGCTCCCGTGCCGATGAGGTGATCTTCGAGGAGTTCAAGGGCACGGGCAACATGGAATTGCGGCTGCGCCGCGAGCTGTCCGACAAGCGCATCTTCCCGGCGGTGGACGTCGACGCGTCCAGCACCCGCAAGGAGGAGCTGCTGATGTCACCGGAGGAGCTCAAGATCGTCTGGCAGCTGCGCCGGGTCCTGCACTCGCTGGAGCCGCAGCAGGCCCTCGAGGTGCTGATGGACCGGATGAAGGGCACCAAGAGCAACACCGAGTTCCTGCTCCTGGTGCAGAAGACCTCGCCTGGCGCATAGCCGCCGCGCGGCAGTCCCGGCCGAAGAGCCGGGAATCTCCAGGTGCCTGGTGACGTTGCAGCATCTGGCACACTGGTAGGCCTAACAATGGCGGTACCGGTTCACGCCCCGCCGCTGGCGGCGGCGACCCGGCGACCGCGGGAACCAGGAGTTAGCGATGAAGTCCGGAATTCACCCGGAATACGTGGTCACGACCGTGACCTGCAGCTGTGGCGAGACGTTCACGACCCGCAGCACCGCGAAGAACGGTGTCATCCACGCCGATGTCTGCTCGAGCTGCCACCCGTTCTACACGGGCAAGCAGAAGATCCTCGACACCGGCGGCCGAGTCGCGAGGTTCGAGCGCCGGTTCGGCAAGAAGTCCGGCGCCACGTAGCACGTCTCACGCAGCCCTTAGCTGCGCTTATAGTCCGGATTGCCCTGTTCGCGGCGGCAGTCCGGACTATGTATGTGTGGCCGAGCCGTGCCCGCCCGTAGGGTGAGCCAGCGGCGGCAACATTTCGTGGCGGCGCGCAGTCGCGCGGTGCCGAGCCCGTTCCCGGTATAGGAGGTAAGCAAATGTTCGAGCGGCTTGCCGACCTTGCCGCTGAGCATGCCCAGCTTGAGCAGGATCTGGCCGACCCCTCGATCCACGCCGATCCAGAGCGGACCAGGACGCTCAGCCGGCGCTACGGCGAGCTCACGCCGATAGTCCAGGCCTATCGGGAGTGGCAGCAGACGGCCGGGGATGAAGCCACGGCGCGGGAACTCGCGCATGAGGATGCGTCGTTCGCCGCTGAGGCGCAGGAACTGGCGGCGCGGCGGGAGGAACTGGAGCACCGTCTCAATGTGCTGCTCGTGCCACGCGACCCGAACGACGACAAAGACGTGATCCTGGAGGTCAAGGCCGGGGAGGGCGGCGAGGAGTCGGCCCTGTTTGCCGGTGACCTACTGCGGATGTACCAGCGCTACGCCGAGCGGCACGGATGGAAGACGGAGATCCTCGACTCGACCATGACCGGTCTCGGCGGCTACAAGGACGTCACGATGGCGGTCAAGGCCCGCGGTGACGAAGGGGCTTGGTCGCAGCTGAAGTACGAGGGCGGCGTGCACCGCGTGCAGCGCGTGCCTGCTACCGAGTCCCAGGGCCGGATTCACACGTCCGCGGCCGGGGTGCTCGTGATGCCCGAGGCTGACCCCGTCGATGTGACGATCGATCCGAACGACCTGAAGATCGACGTTTTCCGGTCCTCCGGTCCCGGCGGCCAGAGCGTCAACACCACCGACTCGGCCGTGCGGATCACTCACCTCCCCACGGGAGTGGTTGTCTCCTGCCAGAACGAGAAGAGCCAACTGCAGAACAAGGAGCAGGCGATGCGCGTCCTGCGGGCCCGGTTGCTCGCGGTGGCGCAGGAGGAGGCGGACGCCGCAGCGTCGGCCGAGCGGCGCAGCCAGGTCGCGACCGTGGACCGGTCCCAGCGGGTGCGCACCTATAACTTCCCTGAGAACCGGATCTCCGATCACCGCGTCGGCTTCAAGGCTTACAACCTCGACCAGGTCATTGACGGCGACTTGGACGCGGTCATCAGCGCGCTGATCGAGGCGGACCGGGCGGAGAAGATCGCCAGTGCCCAGGCGAGCTGAGTGAGCCCTTG
>JASIBJ010000384.1 GCA_030045215.1 Streptosporangiaceae bacterium
CGCGGGCAGCCTGTGGCGAAAAGGCGGCGTGCTCCTCGGCTCCCTGGGACAGCACGGCGGTGCCAAGGGAGACCGGCGCGGCCAGTCCGCGCAGTTCGGCGAGGGCGGCGCTGGCGGTGTACTCCAGGATCATGATGCCGGAACTGCCGTCGGCGCCATCGGCGAGGAATGCCCGCAGCCCGGTCCGTTCCGGGTGCGTGAGCGCGGCGAGCCTGGCCGGCGAAAGGGCGGCATCCGCGCACAGCGCCAGCCGGGCGCTGTCGAGCGCCAGGGCCAGGTAGGCGCCGTGGAAGTTCCCGTTGTGCAGGACCTGGCCGCTGCGAGCGTCCGCGAGCGGGTTCTCGGCGGCGGCGTTGAGCTCGACCTGCAGCACCTGCTCCAGGTGGGCGAGTGCCTCCGCGGCCGGGCCGTGTACCTGCGGCAGCGCCCGCAGCCCGTAGGGGTCCTGGATGCGGGCCGCCGGCCGGGCGGTGTCGGGGCCGAGAAGCTCGCGCAGCCGTCGGGCGGTGGTGTCCTGGCCGGGATGCGGCCGGGCCGCGTGCACCGGCGGCGCGTAGGGCTGCGCGGAGCCGCGCAGGGCCAGGTGGCTGAGCGCGGCGACGTTCAGCTCGGCGTCGAGCAGCCCGGCCAGGTCCTGGTGGGCGAGCGCTGCCTGTGCGAGGGTCATGGCATTCGAGGAGAGGAACGCGAGCGCGTCCGCGTCGGCCGTGGCAGGCGGCAGCAGCTGACGCGGAACCGGCCCGTCCGGGGTTTGCCAGGGCCGCTCGCCGATCAGGGCAAGCGCGGTGGCCGCCAGGGCGGTCAGGTCTGCGGTTCCGATGCTGCCGAGCACCGGGAACTGCGGTGTCAGGCCCGCGTTGAGCGCACACGCGGCGGCATCCAGCCAGGCCGGGTCGGCGCCCGAGCCGCCGGCGGCGAGCTGGTTGAGCCGGATAGCGAGCGTGCCGCGAGCCACGGCGGCGGACGCGAGCGCGCCGGCGCCCCCCGCGTGACTACGCAGCAGCCGCAGGCCGTGGCCGGCTCCCGGCTCGACGGCCACCTTGCCGTTCGCGCCGACTCCGGTGGTCCGCCCGTAGAGCGCTTCCCCGCGGAGGGCCTCGAGCGCGACGCCGTGTGACGCGGCGGCCCGCGCGCGTCCGGCCGGAGCGATCGCGACCCGGGCGCCATCGCGCGCCACTGCCGCCACGTCGGCGCAGGTCAGCGTGGCACCGTCCACGGTCACCAGATTCTTCGCCTGCATGTTCAGGGTGCCACCCCGGTCGAGAAGTGAGAGGAGCATACGGCCGGCTGACGGCGCTTGCCACTATTTCCTATAAAGTTGATCAGAATAATTGACAAGACGACGATACCTGAGCGAGGCTGGGGATATGTCCGTTGAGTCAGAGGAGTTTACGCAACTCGGCGATGAGTTCGCGCTCGTCGAGCAGGCGGCAGCGGAAGCTGGCGTCAGCAATCGTGCTCTGCCCAAAGTCCGGCGGGGATGGGTCAACGTTCCCGCCGGTGGCCATGTCAGCGGCGTGTTCTGGGGTGATGGGCGGCCCGATGTCGTGTTCCTGCATGACCTGGGCGAGAGCGCCCGCGCCTGGGACGCCGTTGCCGTGGCGATCGGCCGGCCGTCGGTCGCGATCGACCTGCCCGGCCACGGGCGCTCGGACTGGCGACACGACGGGCGTTACGAGCCTGCCAAGCTTGTCTCGGGCGTAGCCGAGGCGATCCGGTCGTTCGCGCCGCGAGCGCGGCTGGTCGTCGGCGCCGGCCTCGGCGGCCGCACGGCGCTCGCGCTGCGCCGCCGTCATCCGCAGCTGGTGCCCGGGCTCGTGCTCCTCCGCCCGCTCCCCGGCACAACTCAGGAATGGCCGGGTCCCTGGCGGTTCGCTGACCAGGCCGAGGCTCTGGCGGTCCTGTCGGTCAGGCGCCCGGACCACAGCGCCCAGTCCTTGCGCCGGGAGATCCTGTACGAGCTCAGCCAGGATCAGGACGGCTCCTGGGCCTGGCGTCATCATCCGGGCAATCTGGCGGCTCCGCAGCCGGATGGCAGCGCTGACGAAGCCGAGGCCTTGTGGAAGGAACTAGCCGCGCTCGGCACCGCGGCCGCGTTCATCGGCGGCGACCGGGCAGGCCCGCTGACCGGATCCGACCTCGCGCGCTTGCACCAGCACGCGCCGAGCGCGCAGATCATCACCATTGACGGTGGCGGCGCGGATGTCGTCGCCACCCGGCCCGCCGCGCTGGCGGCGGCACTCGACCAGCTACTGACGCAGGCACCAGGGGAGCAGGCATGACGCAGGCAGCCGAGCACGTTACCACCGAGACGGTCAGCACGCCGAGGGTGCGGACCGAGCCGAACCAGCGCCGGGTGCGCGTGCTGTTCGGCGGCGAGGTGGTCGCGGACAGCAGCGGGACGCTGTACCTCTTCGAGAAGGGGCACCTGCCTGTCTACTACTTTCCCCGCCGCGACGTGCGGCTCGACCTGCTAGAGGCCACCAGCCGCAGCACGCACTGCCCGTACAAGGGCAACGCTTCCTACTACACGGTGGTGGCGGGCGGCCGGCGGCATGAGAATGCGGTGTGGGCATATCCGGACCCGATCGATTCGGTGCCCGAGCTGAAGGACTATGTCGCGTTCTACTGGGACCAGGCCGATGCCTGGTATGAGGAGGACGACGAGGTCTTCCGCCACCCGCGCGATCCCTACCACCGGGTCGACGTGCTGAACTCGTCCCGGCACGTGCAGGTCCTGGTCGGCGGCGTGGTGGTTGCGGAGAGCCGGCGGCCGAGGCTGCTGTTCGAGACCGGCCTGCCGGTCCGCTACTACCTGCCCAAGCTTGACGTCCGGCTCGACTTGCTGGAGCCGAGTCCGCGGCGGACCCGCTGCCCGTACAAGGGGGAGGCCGTGTACTGGTCGGTGCGGGCCGGCGACGAGCTGCACGAGGACCTCGTCTGGAGCTACCCCGCGCCCATCGCCGAGGCGCCGAAGATCGAGAACCTGCTGGCCTTCTACAACGAGAAGGCCGACATCGTCGTGGACGGCGTGCCACAGGAACGCCCGGTCACCAAGTGGTCTTAGGTGCCGCGGCTGAACACTTAGCTCGGTCGGCCACCTCGTTCCCCTACAAAAACAAGCAAGCGAAGGATCCTGTCCATGACGTCACTCATCCCGGTCATCGACCTCGCGGCCGCCACCGCCCCTAGCCCATCGAGGGAGTTGCTGGACTCGATCAGGGAAGCGACCGAGACCGTCGGCATCATTCAGGTCATCAATCACGGCGTTCCCGAGAGCCTGATCGACGGATTCAACCAGCACATCGCGCGGCTGCTTGACCTGCCGAGGGACCGCAAGGCCGAGCTCACCAGCCCGACCGGGCACCCGTACCGGGGATGGCGGCAGTGGCCCGATGACTTCGGCCGGCTGGAGCTGGAGCGCTT
>JASIBJ010000385.1 GCA_030045215.1 Streptosporangiaceae bacterium
AGCCTAAGCACGACGATGCCGGCGTGGCGGATGTCGCCAAGTCCGCCGTCAAGAGAGACGAGGATCCGGTCGGCTGCGGTCGCGGCGGCAACGACGTCGAGGTCGGGCGCGCCGGTCAGGCCTTCTGCGGTGACGGTGTCGACGTCGTGCCCTGCGGCTTGGAGGATTGCAGCGGCTGAGACGGGCAGGTTCTCGTCGAGCTTGATCTTCACCGCTCTGGGGGAGGGGGAGTAGTTCCTCGCGGGCCAGGGCGGCGCCGTAGGCGGCGGCCGCACGCACGCCCGCTGCTGGCACCGACGGATACTCAGCAGTGATCTCCTCGGTCGTCATCCCAGCCGCGAGGCTGTCAAGGATGACGCTGACGGGCACCCGGGTCCCCGCGATTTCGCTCGTGACTTTCAACGGCGGACAGTGATTGACCTGATCGGTGGCACTAAACGAAGCCAATGGGATGGCGTGCTCTCGCTTCGCCGCGCGCTAAAGCGCGCCATGGCCCGTGACCATGTCCGGCGCAATGTGGCGCAGCTATGCACCGTGCCAGCCGGGCCAATCCGGGGGCCGGTCAAGGGCACTGACCTTCGCGCAGACCGAAGCCATACTCCGGGCATCCGAAAGATCTAGGTTGCACGCGTACATCGTCGTCTCGCTGCTGACCGGCGCGCGTACCGAGGAACCACGCGCGCTGACATGGGATCTTGTCGACCTCGATGGCGACCCTGATGCCAGCCCTCCTATACCGCCGCACTTAGCTGTCTGGAGATCCGTTTGCACTGGCGGCGATACCAAAACACGCAAATCCCGTCGGACGATAGCGCTGCCGGTTCGCTGCGTCACGGCCCTGCGGAAACTGCGCGATCGTCAGGACCGTGAGCGGGAGAAGGCGGGCGATCGCTGGCAGGATCTGGGCCTGGTATTCACCACCAGATACGGGCGACCCCTGAACAAGGACGGCGTCCGCCCCGAGCTGGGCCAAGTTAGTGTGCAGCCGCTGGGCTGCTGATCGCGGCGAGGGCGTGGCGGAGGTCGTCGGGGATGGGGTCGGCGGCGGTGAAGGTGTGCGGTCCGGCCTGGATCTGGATGGTCCGGTAGTGCCGGGCGGACAAGCAACGTGGACCGGGCGAGATGCGGGCGGCGAGGGCGTTCGTGATCCGCTCGCGGAGCTTGCGGTCGGGCTGGTAGGCGGTCAAGCGGCGCCGCTGCGCGGCGCCGGGACCGGACGCTCGGCCTCTGCCTTGGAAGGCCCGGCCGACGCCCGGCCCACACACCTCAGCCCGGCGAGATCAACCAGGCTCATCCGTTACGCAGCACGGTGCTGCCCCGGAGCCGTCTTCCTCGCCGCAGGATTGTCTAGCTCGCGGCTGCCGCGTCAAGGGCGGTCCTGCGGGGCCGACGCTTCGCGCAGGCCCTTGACCCGCCAACCGCTCACAAGGGATCGGCGCCTATCGAGGAGGACGGGGGAGGGACCAGGAACGCCTTATGAGGCTCAACGACAAGCCCGGCCACTCCGAGTCGGCGGGTATTTCCGCATCGCCAACCGTCAGCTACTCACTTGCGTCGGCGTTGGCGGCTCTCTGCTCTTGCAGCTTCTTTAGCAGCCGGGTATGTTCGGCGTTTCAAAGTCCCGCTGACCGCACTGGGGGTGCTGAAATGGTAGATGCGTCGCAAACGCTCGGCTCGCCGCAGATTGCAGGATTAATGGTTGATCCGAAGGGTTACGGCGCCGCGGGGTACGCAGCCGCCGGCCACGCCCTTGGGACAGCCGGAATGGCGGCCCCGGGAGGCCGCGCGAGGCGCGACCAGTCGCTGCGCGACGTGGTGTTCGACACTCCGCGTCCCTGGAGCGGCTTGCTAGCGCTGACAGAGCAAGAGCTTGCGCTGGTGGCAGGCCGGGGATACTCCAAGGTGATCGCCCGCGTGCCGCGAAGCGAGATTGCGTTCGCCAAGCAGTACGGCCATGCGTTTCCAGCGAGCGCGCCCTTCGTGATCGTATTCAAAAACGGCCACGGGTGGCACTTCGAAGTGCGATGGACTCACGCACGCGCGGCCAAAAAGATCCTCCCCCTCCTCAACGCAGAGCAGCAAGCCGCTTCACAAAGCTAGCCCGCCATTAACAGAGTCGGCAGCGGTATAGCACCGCCACTCGCGGATCGTCGTCCCCGGCATGCGCCGCGCAGGCCGCCGAGATCTGCCCCCGCCGGCAATCACGCGCATAGACCGGCAGGCGCCGCTTCACGGTCCGGTAGGATGCCGCGGCGACGCCGGCTTCTCCAGTACCCGCCGCGAGTCCAGCTTGCTGACCGGCTCGATAATCCGGGCTGCCACCAGGTCCCGGAACACCTCATCGCCGCTGGCAGCCTGGTCAAAGCCGAGGACCCGCCAGGCGCGCTCGAGCGCATCGAGCAGGAAGTCCATCCGCGACGCGGTAATCGGCAGCGGCCCGCCGCCAGCCCCTTCCGAGCCGGATCGGTCTGCTCCAGTCCCAGGTCCAGCACGCCCTGGCCGGCCGCAAGCCCTGCCGTGCAACCGCCTTCAGCAGCTCCAGCTCCGCATCGTCATGAGCCGAGCCGATGTGCTCGATGTCCCGCGACCCGCGGGTGGGAGGAGTACACGATCTGCACCGCCGTCGTGGCCGACGGCGTCTTCACGGTCCGCACATAGGGTACCGGGCCAGCCTACGGCCCGGATTAGTGCACAACTCCAGCCTTCATCAATCACGAAAGCCCAGGTCAGCGCTATACGAAGGCGCTCAGAGCCAAAACGTGGCCCAACTCGGGGACGATAGCGCTGCCGGTTCGCTGCGTCACGGCCCTGCGGAAACTGCGCGATCGTCAGGACCGTGAGCGGGAGAAGGCGGGCGATCGCTGGCAGGATCTGGGCCTGGTATTCACCACCAGATACGGGCGACCCCTGAACAAGGACGGCGTCCGCCGCGACTTCAGGACGGCGATCAGGACAGCCGAGGGCATCGATCCGAGCCAGTGGACCCCGCGCGAGCTACGACACAGCTTCGTATCGCTGCCATCCGACAACAAGGTGCCGATAGAGCGAATCTCGCTGCTGATCGGGCATAAGAGCACCGTTGTGACCGAGCTGGTCTACCGCCAGCAGATACGGCCCGTGCTGCAGGGCGGCGCCGAGGTCATGGACAGCATCTTCAGAGGTGGCGACGAGTGATAGTCACCCAGTTAGTCACCCAGCCTGGCGATGCGCAGGCCAACTGGCTGGACTGCACCAGCTCTGAGCTGGGCAAATCTGGTGGGCGGTACTGGGATTGAACCAGTGACCTCTTCCGTGTCAGGGAAGCGCTCTCCCGCTGAGCTAACCGCCCGCGAGGCGGAAGCGGGAATCGAACCCACGTACAGGGCTTTGCAGGCCCTTGCCGAAGCCACTCGGCCATTCCGCCACTGGCCGGCTCCGGGGAGCAGGCCGGGTACCGAAGAGCCGTGCGGTCCGTCGGCGCGAGACGGCTTCCGGCACCTCGAGCGGACGACGGGATTCGAACCCGCGACCCTCACCTTGGCAAGGTGATGCTCTACCAACTGAGCCACGTCCGCGTGCCACCACAGGGTGCCACCAAGAGCAGCAACTGCTGTGCCTGAAGAACTGTAGCCGATCCAGCCCAGCCGGCAAACTCACCTTCCCCGGATAGCGACCCCGAGCAGCGCCGCGATGACGGAGAGACCAGGCGCGGCAGGGTTGCCATCACCCTCCGCTGCGCTAGCGTCTGAAGGCGTGACTGTCTGGATGAACGGGGAGCTGCTCCCCGACGACGAGGCCAGGATCTCGATCTTCGACCACGGTCTGGTGGTCGGCGACGGGGTATTCGAAACGATCAAGGTATGCCACGGCGTTCCGTTCGCCCTGACCCGGCACCTCAGCCGCCTGGCCAGGTCGGCGGCGGGCCTCGGACTGCCCGAGCTTGACCTGGAACGGATCAGGGCCGGCGCCCTGGCGGTCGTTGCCGAGTCCCCGCAGGTGCCGCTCGGCCGCCTCCGGATCACGGTGACCGGTGGAATTGGCCCGCTTGGATCGGAACGAGGGGGCTCCCCAGTTACGGCGATCGTCGCGATGGCCGAACTGAAGCCGCCTACTGCGTCGGTTGACGTGGTTGTCGCTCCGTGGCCGCGCAACGAGCACGGTGCGCTGGCCGGGCTGAAGACGACCTCATATGCGGACAACGTGCGAGCACTCGCCTACGCGGGTGAGCACGGCGGTAACGAGGCGATCTTCTCCAATACCGCGGGCAATCTGTGCGAAGGCACCGGCACCAACGTATTCCTCCTCACCGGCGGCAAGCTGATCACGCCGCCGCTGTCGGCGGGTTGCCTGGCCGGGGTGACGAGGGCGCTGGTTATGGAGTGGGTCGGCGCCGAAGAAGAGGACGTGCCGGTCGAGGCACTGGAGGAGGCGGAGGAAGCCTTCCTAACAGGGACAACCAGGGACGTGCAGCCGATCCGGCGCGTTAATGGTTCCGAACTGGCCGCAGTCCCTGGACCTGTCTCAAAAAAGGCCGCCGAGGTATTTGCGATGAGGTCGGCAGAGTCGCCTGATCCGTGAAATGGCGCCCGCCGGTTACGGCATCGCCATATTCGCGGTCAGTTACCTCTATGCGCGCCACAGCAGCTCGTCGAGTTCGCTGTCGACGTCAACGAACTTGCCCTCGTGGCCCGGCGCGATGACCTCGTATGTCCGGCTGAGGAAGTTAGCAGTGGAACTGCGCGGCGCCTCAAAGTGAGCCTCGCCGAACGGGGATGACAGCGCGATGTTCAGCAGTTCGCGGCCGTGGTCATCGGTGGGCCAGACCTGGACATCGCCTTCACCTGCAGGACCTTCCAAACCCACGGCCAGCAGGTCACGAGCAAAGATCCACTCGACGGGCTCATCCGTACCGACGTGGAACGCCATGCGGATCGCGTACGGGTCGTCGGCGCTGTAGTGGAGACTCGCCACGAGAGGCACTGCCCCGTGGTCGGGCACCACCAGAGAGAGGCCGAGTTCTGCAGACACGGTCGCGCTGCTGTTCATCATCGGTTCAGACCTGCCTTGTCGTGTACCGGAATGCCGGGCTTCACTTATTGCGCGGTTGCGCATCGCTTTTGAGGCGCAGGTCCCGCTAAAATTGTCATCGCGGGACGTTGATTCCGCGAAAGAAGTCGCTCGTAACCTCGGTCACCGATGAACAATCCGGCCACTGTCTGGTCAAACGCTTCGAGAAATAGAACGCCGCTTCCGGCGAGGACTCATCCTGTGAGCAGCAGGATTACGTGTGAACTGCGTCTCACTGGCAGTGAAAGTCTCTTCCGGCAGGTCGGAAGCGTTTCCGGGGATACGTGGGCGCTCCTGACCTGCGGGTACTTCCGCGTCGAGGCCCTATCTATCGGGCATGCCGGCACCCCTGAAGGGGGTAAAGGCCAGCTGTCCGTAGAAAAACGAAGAATCTCTCGTAAGCAGATATGCCCGACCCTCACGGCAGACGTCGCGGCGGCGGGCCAGATACTCGGATGCCCGGCTCGATCGGACCGACGGTACGCGAGGGTCCGAGCCACGAACCGGGGCTGCGTGCGGCCTTCTGGGCCGGTCCAATGCGGTCGGCGGCGGCAAGCCGCGGCGGCCGTAATGCGCTACCCTGAGAGCGCCTCAGCGGCGGGAGCGCAGGCCGCAGGCACGGGCGATTGGCTCAGCGGGAGAGCGCCTCGTTCACACCGAGGAGGTCACTGGTTCGATCCCAGTATCGCCCACCAAAAGACCGCAGGTCAGAGGCAGTGCCAGGAAGATCCAAGATTATCCAAGATCGCTCGGGGTGGCATCTCGGGGCCAATGGAGCGAACAGTGCCCCGAGGTGAAGTCGTCTAATTTGACCGCGGGGCACCGACTGTAATGACCGTCGTTGCACGGGCCGCTGGCGCGGCGAGCTGAATCTCGGCATAGACGGTCAGGGCAAGCGCAAGCGCCGCAAGGCCTCGGCGCCGACCGAAGCCGAGCTGCCCGATAAGCTCGACGAGCTGCGCCACGAAGTCGACCAGGGCGTCCGGTCGTCGCGAACCTAGTGACCCAGGCCGTCGATGACTGGCTCGCCGGACCGATGGCCGACCGTGCGCCCAAGACGCTCACGACGCTGCGCGAGATCTCGCCCCGTCGTGCTGAGCCTTGTCACCGGATTGCGGACCGACGAGGCTCGCGCGCTCCGCTGGGACCATGTCGAGCTGGACGTACCGAAGCCGTTCGTGGCCGTCTGGCGTTCGGTGCGCGCTGGCGGCGACACCAAGACCCCGTACGTCCAGGAGGACGTACGGGGTCTCTGAGCGGGCCGTAGACGCGCTGACAGCGCACCGGGAGGGTCAGGGGACAAGGAGCGAGCGCCGGCGGCCGAGCTGTGGCAGGACACAGGGCTCGTGTTCACCACTCAGACCGGCAGGCCGCTGGACGCGGCCAACGTGCGCCGGTCATTCCGCCGAATCTGCCGGAGGGCGAGAATCGGCGGAACGACCGGACACCGAGGGGTCTACGGCACAGCTTCGTCTCGATCATGTCCGACAATGGCGTGCCGATCGAGCGCATTGCGGACCTCGTCGGCGATGCGGGCGGAAGCCGGGTCACAGAGCAGGTCTGCCGGCACCAGATCCGGCTAGTGCTGAGAGAGGGTGCCGGAGTGATGGGCAAGGCCCTGAAGCCGAAGGGCCGTCGATTGGCGCGCGGGCCGAGGAGGGCCCCGTAGGCAAGGTAGATCAGCGCAACGCTCGTTTGCGTATGCGGGCCCTTGGTAGCTGGTCTCCGCCTGCGACAAGATGCAGAACCTGCGGTCGATCGCCGACTTCTGCACTGACGGCCCTGCCCTGTGGGACTGCTCGACCAGAACGACCCTGCCAGCCAGCTCTGGTACTACCAGTCGCTCATCGCGGCCTACGCTGACCGCATTCCGTCGGCGGTATAGTCCCGATCGACACGCGACAGCTCGCGGGTGCTATCGCACCTGGCAGCATGAATGGGGCCGATCTTGCCACTTTGCCGCTACTGTCTCGCCAATGTGCAGATGGGTGATTGGTGGTGCCCGAACTGCAATCGGCGCAGCGGCTATGCCCCAAAGGGGGCGGCCAAGCTGCGGCCGCCGGAGCTGTCGCTGCCGGTTTCGACGTCCGCAACCGGCCTTAAGGCACAGGCCATCGGCTTTCCGGATCCGCAGGCATCGATGGCTAGCTTTGAGTCGGCTTGGGAAGCCGCCTACCGCCTCAGGCTGGGTCGGCGCCGGCGGCGCAGGCAGATATCAGCTGGGGTCGCCGGAACAACTCTCGCGCTTGTCGTTGCGTTACTGCTGGTTGTCCTCCACACCGGACCCACGGACGTAACTGTTCCGCTGACGTTTGACCAGAGTTCGTACGGGGCGGCGTTCGACCCGCCGCCGATCATTGACGTCACGATCGGGCAAAGCCACACCGTCGCGGTATTGCTTGATACAGGCTCGGTCGGCCTGCACATCTTCGCTAGCGCGGCCTCGGCCTCAACCTGGCCGGGGGTGAAGGTGTGGTCCCAGGGGGAGACTGTGGAAACGCTCGACGGAACCCTGTTGACGGGACCAGTTGCGTCGGCGACCTTGCGGTTCGGGAGCTTGAAGACGACGAAACCTGTTCCCTTCCAGCTCATCGAGGCCACGAGATGCAGCAACAGTGGGCTAGGAATCAGCTGCCAGACAGGTAGCGACGAGGACGCTTTGGAGGCAGTCGGTGCCGACGGCATCATGGGTATCGGACTGGACGGACCGGCGCCCGGCGATCCGGTTACGAATCCGCTTCTGAGCCTGCCCGGCAAATTCGGCCGGATCTGGACCGTCGACATGACAAATGCCGGCACCGGAGAGAACGGTGAGCTAGTCCTGGGCCCGCCGCTGTTGCGTCACCCGCTTGTCCGGCTATCGCTGAACTCGATGGGCTCGTCGGATGGTGAACCCACTTGGAACGATGAGCCAGAATTGTGCTGGGCGATCGGCCAGTACCACCTGTGCGGCCCCACCATCCTCGACTCAGGATCAAGCTTCGCTGACATCGGGTCGCCGCACCTCTACGTGCACGCGGTCTCGCTTCCCGGACTGCCACGCTTGGTAAACGGTGACCAGGCAGTGTCCATCTCGCTGCCCGGGCACTCGGCTGCCTTCTGGTCGTTCGACGTAACCGGACCGGGCCCAGGTGCAGTCTCAGTCGCCGATGTCAGGTGGCCGTTCCTAGACACTGGCGAAGGGGTATTCCTCGCCTTCGAGGTCCAGTACGACAACGCCGCCGGGACCATCGCCGTCGCGAATCCCGGCAGCTAAGCGAAGGCCCTGCAGCGCCCTGAGCAGGTCTCACGGCAGCCTGCCTGTCAGACTGGGCCGGGAAGCCGCGTGGTGACCGCAGCCCGAAGGCGCCCTGCTCGCCGCCTGGGCGCTATGCGCTGCGGCCAGCTTGAGAGCTCGGCGCTGCGGGTGCGGCAACCGTGAGGCCCGCTAACGACCCCGCGCATCGCTCATCGCCCGAGTCATGAATCGGTCCGGCCGGGCCGCAGGCGCCAATCCTGGCGGCGAATTGGCTACTCACGGTCACCGTGAGCCGCGCGGGCTGAGCACTGTTCGCCAGGCGAACGGTTAGTGGGGACGGACCAGCGGATCCTCCTCTCAGCAGGCGTTCTCCTTACTGATCGTTTACTAGCGCAGTGGATTTTCCGCGCGAGCCGTCGGGTAGGCAGGTGACGCTGAGTAACTAGAATGGCGCGCGCGGCCATTCATTTAGCGCGATCGCGCCATGGGACGGGGGAGCGGCGTGTTCAAAGTGGGGCGGCCCGAGCAGCCTGGCGGCGACGAGCCTGAGGGTTCTAGCAGCGGACCTGACGACCCGGGAAGTACCGGATCAAGCGAGTCAGCAAGCAACGCAACGAAGACCGGCGCACCTGGCAACATGAAGGTAATCGGGATCGCGGCCGCGGCGTTCGCGGTGGCGGTGGCGGGCGGGATCTATGCGCTCACCCAGCAAGGCAGCGCGCCAGGTCTGCCGGGGTCACCAACGGCCACCGGCCCGATGAAGGTCGAGTCGATCCTCCCGGCCGTGGGGACGAGCCAGGTGGACGGGGCCGGGCCGATCTCGGTGAGCTTCTCGGATGCGGTGGCGCCTAATTCGCCTGATCCGACCGTTAGCCCGGCAGTTGCCGGTAGCTGGAGTTCCGACGGCAACACCCTGACATTCATGCCGTCGGCTCCGTTTCCGCAGTCGACCAAGGTGACGGTCAACGTTCCCAGTGGTCCGGGTGGCATCCGCGCTGCGGACGGCTCCCTGCTCACCCAGAGCGTCACCGACAACTTCACCACCGGCACGTACTCACAACTCGGCCTGGCCGAGATGCTTGCGGAACTCGGTTACCTGCCGCTGACGTGGGTGGAGTCCGATAACGGTGCGAACAGGGGCCAGATGATGGACGCCGGGCCCGCAGGCGAGACCGCGGCCGGCATGGCCTACGACCCGCCGGCCGGCAACTTCTACTGGCAGGCCGGGTACCCGTCGACGCTGGCCAGCCTGTGGTCGCCGGATCAGCCGAACGTCATCCTTCGCGGGGCGGTGATGGCATTCGAGGCCCAGCACAACATGTCCGTCACCGGCGACCTCGACGCGCAGTTGTGGAGCGCGCTGTTCAAGGCAGTCGCGAGCGGCCAGGACAACACGGTGGGCTACACCTACGCAGTGGCAGACCAGGTCGATCCGGAAACGCTCACGATCTATCACAACGGCCAAGAGGTGATGCAGAGCCCCGCCAATACTGGCATTCCGGACTCGCCCACGGTGAACGGCACGTTCCCCGTCTACGAGAAGTTCCGCTTCCAGATCATGTCGGGCACCAACCCGGATGGCAGCTCTTATGCCGACCCGGTGTCGTTTGTCTCGTACTTCAACGGCGGTGATGCCGTGCACTACTTCCCGCGCGGGGCATACGGCTTCCAGCAGAGCCTGGGCTGCGTCGAGCTGCCCTACAGCGAGGCCGAGCAGGCCTATCCGTACCTGACCCTCGGCAGCCTCGTGACCGTAACCGGCTAACGCCGACCGACGGTCCTGACCGGCCAGCGCCTACCCGGGGCCGTGGTCGGCCAGCGGCCCGACCTAGGGGCGTATGCCGGCTAGTTTCCGCCCGGCACTGCGATCGTCGCGGTGCCGGGCGGTGCCATGTCCGGCGACTGTCCGACGGTCTCGAGCACCC
>JASIBJ010000386.1 GCA_030045215.1 Streptosporangiaceae bacterium
ATGTGCTACTCGTGCGGCTACTGGACCAGCGACGAACCCGGCTACGGACTGGCCGAGGCACAGCGAGACAAGCTCGACCTGGTGTGCCGGCAGCTCGGCCTCGAGCCGGGAATGCGGCTGCTCGATGTCGGCTGCGGCTGGGGCTCGCTGGTCCAGCATGCCGCCGAGAACCATGGCGTCCGGGTGACCGGCGTGACACTGTCAGCCGGGCAGGCGCGATTCGCCCGCGAGCGGGTGGCGGCGGCGGGCCTGGCCGCCGAGATCCGGCTGGCTGACTACCGCGATATAGCCGACGGGCCCTACGACGCGATCTCTGTGATCGAGATGGGTGAGCACGTTGGCGCGGCGGGATATCCGGTCTTCGCCGCGCGCCTGGCCGGCCTGCTGCGCCCCGGCGCCCGGTTGCTGATACAGCAGATGTCCAGGTACAGCGGGCCGCCTGACGGCGGGCCGTTCATCGCCTCCTACGTCGCGCCTGACATGCACATGCGGCCGCTGCCGCAGACGCTCGCTCTGCTGCAGGCGGCGGGCCTGGAAATTGTCAGCGTGCTGGGCCTGCGCGCCCATTACGTGCGCACGTTCGAGGCCTGGCGCGAGCGGCTTGAGGCGCAATTCGACGAGGCCACTGCTCTGCTCGGCCCTCGCGCGGCCAGGGTGTGGCGGCTGTTCCTGGCCGGCGGCGGGCTGGCTTTCGAGCTCGGGACGACCGGAGTGGATCAGATTGTCGCCACGAAGGCTGTCGGCCGTTAGCCGACCCGGCGAGCGGCAAGCCTGGCTGCCTGGGGCCAGCGGACATCCGAGACCCAGCCGAGCCGCTCCAGCGCCTGGATGACCCTGGCGCTTGAGTCCACCTGCCAGCGCAGCGCCCCGTGCCTGGCGCAGGTCGGGTCGGCGTGATGCAGGTTGTGCCAGGACTCACCGTTCGACAGCAGGCTGAGCCACCACACGTTGCCCGCGCGGTCCCGGCTCCGGAACGGCCGGGTACCGGTCACGTGGCAGACCGAGTTGATCGACCAGGTCACATGGTGGAACAGGCCGATCCGGACGATCGTCGCCCAGAAGAACGCGGTCAGTGCGCCGGCCCAGGACATCGTGAGCAGCCCGCCGGCCAGCGGCGGCAGGAGCACCGAGATGCTCACCCACACGGGGTACAGCCGGCAGGCCTGCACGATGCGGGGATCGGCCAGCAGGTCAGGTGCGTACTCCCGCTCGTCGGCATGCACGGAGTCGATGATCCAGCCGACGTGCGCGTACAGCATGCCGCGGGCCAGGCCCCGGACGGACTTGCCGTATCGCCAGGGCGAATGCGGATCGCCCGGCCGGTCGGAGAACCGGTGATGCTGGCGATGATCGGCCACCCAGCGGATGACCCGGCCCTGCAGGGCCATGCTGCCGGCGACGGCGAGCGCGAAGCGGACCGAGGCCACGGCCCGGAACGAGCGATGGGTGAAGTGCCGGTGGTAGCCAACGGTGATGCCATGCCCGCTGACTAAGTACATGACGGCGGCGATAATGGCATCGGCCGGCGAGAGGCCCCAGCCCCATGCGACCGGAATGACGGCAATGAGCGCGACGAGCGGGATGCCGATAAACAGCGCCAGCACGGCCCGGTGCAGCAGATCCCGGCGGTTGCCTGCCGAGCCGGTGGTGACGGCGCCCGTGGTGACGGCGACTGTCCGGGCGGCGGGCGGGCTGGCCTCCTGGGCGAGGGACATCTAATCCTCCGGAACGCGGGAGATTGCGGCCATTCGTTCCTATCGTGCGCGCCAGCCGGGCCGGGCGCCAGGCCTGGCTCGCCCGCCTTTCGCCGTGTCTCATCCTGGCCGCGGCGCTGATGAGACAATGCAGTGGCGTGCGCTGGACCTACCGAAATGACGACCGCCATCACGACGCCATCCGCCACGGCCCGCCTGCCCGCGGAGCCGAACAGCTTCGTCGGCCGGGAGCGAGACCTAGCCGACCTCGCGATGCTGCTCGCCGACGTGCGGATGCTCACGCTGTGCGGGCCCGGCGGGATAGGCAAGACGCGCCTCGCGAACCGGCTGGCAGGCCAGCTGGCCCCGGGATATGCGGGCGGAGCCGCCCTCGTCGAGCTCGCCGAGATCAGCGATCCCGTGCTGATCGGCCCGCGGGTCGCGGCCACGCTCGGCGCCAGGGAAGAACCAGACCGGCCGGTGACGGAGACGCTCACCGACGCGCTCAGGCAGCGCCAGCTGCTGCTCGTCCTCGACACCTGTGAGCACCTGGTCGAGGCCGTCGCCGACCTCGCCCGGCGCCTGCTGTCCGACTGTCCGGCCGTACGTATCGTCGCGACGAGCCGCCAGCCACTGCGGGTCCGTGGCGAGACGGTCTGGCGAGTCCCGCCACTGGCGCTACCGCCGACCGAGGCGCCTGCCGGGCAGCCGGTGACTGATCTGGCCGAGCATGAATCGGTCCGGCTGTTCCTGGACCGCGCCGGCGCGGTGCGGCCGGGGTTCGGGCTTACCCGGCAGAACGCGGCGGCGGTGATCCGCCTGTGCCGGACCCTCGATGGCATGCCGCTGGCGATCGAGCTCGCCGCGGCCAGGATGCGGGCCCTGTCGGCTGAGCAGATCGCGGCCAGGCTCGACGACCGGTTCCGGCTGCTCGCCTCAGGTGACCGCACGGCGCCGCCCCGGCAGCAGACCCTGCAGGCCGCGGTTGACTGGAGCCACGACCTGCTGACCGACGGAGAGCAGATCCTGCTACGCAGGCTGTCGGTATTCTCCGGCTGGAACCTGGCGATGGCCGAGCAGGTCTGCGCGGACGACCAGCTACCGGCCGCGCACGTGCTCGACCTGCTCGCCGCGCTGATCGACAAGTCACTGGTCACCCTCGACGGCGAGCGCGACGGCGTGGCGCGCTACCGGCTGCTCGACACAATCAGGGAGTACGCCGCAGGCCGGCTGGCAACCTCCGGGGAGGAACCGTGCATCCGGCGCCGCCATCTCGACCTCATGCTGGGGCTGGCCGAGGACGTAACCGACCGCGCGTTCCGCCGGGGTGACCCGGCGTGGGCCGAGCGCGTCGTTCTCTACCTGCTCAGCGCGCTGGAGCTGCCCAACTACCGCACCGCACTGGCCACGGCGCTCGACCATCGCCTGGCCGAGCAGGGCCTGCGGCTCTGCTCGGACCTGCGCGCACCCTGGGTGGTCTACGGCGACGTCACCGAGGGCCTGGCCTGGTTCGACCGGTTCCTGCGCCTGCCCGGAGCGGTCGCTCCCGCAATCCGGGCCAGGGCGCTGACGCTCAGCGCCGAGCTGGCCTTCGAGCAGCAGGACTACGGCCGGGCGGCCGCGGCGGCGCAGGCGGCGGCGGACATCTGTCGTGCGCAGTCGGCGGGCGGCAGTGCCGGGGCGCTGCGGCTGCTCGGGCTGGTCAGCCTCAGGGCCGGGAAGCTGGATCAGGCCCTCGCCCGCGTCGAGGCGGCAGTCGGCGCGGCCGTGGCCGACTCCGACGATTGGGAGCAGGGCCTCGCGCTGACCGCCAGGGCGATCGTGCTTGCCCGCCTCGGGCGGCTCGACGAGGCCGGGTCGGCGTTCGATACAGCGCTCGACGTGCTGGCCGACAACAACCGCTGGGGCGTCGCTCACGCGCTCTACGGGTTCGGCAGCCTGGCCAGGGCGCGGCGCGACAACGACGCCGCACTGCGCCACTTCCGCACCGCGCTCGCGCTGTTCGGGGAGATCGACGCCCGGACCGAGATGGCCAGGTGCCAGGCGGGCATCGGCTGGGTCTCGCTGGCGGCCGGCGACTACGGCGCAGCCGCCGTCAGCCTCAAGCAGAGCCTGCAGCTGAGCGTGGCCACCGGCCAGCGTCTCGGCATCGCCCGCGGCCTCGACGCGGTGGCAGCGCTGGCCGTCGCCCGGGGCGAGCCGCAGACGGCAGTGCGCCTGGAAGGCGCGGCGGGCGCGCTGCGCGACCAGATCGGGCCGGTCCGGCCGACGACCGCTCAGGGCAGGCGCGACGAGGTGCTGGGCCGGGCGCGGCGCCTGGTCGGCGAGCAGAGCGCGTCGCGGCTGCTTGACGAAGGCGC
>JASIBJ010000387.1 GCA_030045215.1 Streptosporangiaceae bacterium
CAAATCGATGATCACGACAAGTAGTCACTGACCTGCGCTGATTCTTGCTGGATCCGGCTGATTAGCACTCTTCGCGATAGAGACGCGATAGAGACTTCGGCGCCCCATCCCGGCAGCTGAGGGTGCCCCGGATGACCTTCGCGCCCGCCGCGCGCCGTAAGAAGTCACTAGGCCATATGAGGCGCCGCACATGCCCGCACGCCAACTCCTATGATCACTCCAGGCCCGACAGCCGAGGGCCCGGCGGTCAGCATCTCGGTTGAGGTCGATGCTCGCCGCCGGGTCCTTGCGCCACGCCGCGGACCCGGCGCCGCGGACGTTTCCCTCGCCCGGCCCGCGGCTTCGCCTTCCCCGGTGAGCTACAGCGGCGCGGCTGACCAAGGCCCATCGACGCCAACTGCGCCCAGGCAGGTGCAGCCAGGCTCCCAACCCACAGATTTCCGGTGCGATCGGCTGGGTGGCAAGTCCTGCGCGGCCCGTTCAGCAGGCCTCAGATCGCTCGAGCTCAATCGCAACTGCTGTCGTAGTTCGTGAAGTCTTCCCCGCTCTCGTCGATGGGCCCAGGATGAGCCATCGTCTTGCCGTTATTGTCTGTCATAGTGTTGGGATCCGGTATCCAGGAACTCAGGGTTCCCTCCGAGGTGCTGGCGCTGCCTATTACCGCGCCGGTGAATGTGACGGTGCCGAAGTTCGCGAGGTTATAGGTCCCAGGAGCCTCGGTGATTATCTCGGCTGAGCTTCCGTCGTAATGCGAGGCGGACGCGGTCACATCGAGAGTGTTGCCATTAGCTCCGTCAGAGACGTAGTAACTGTATTTACCCCAACCGGGCGTCGTCGGGGTGTAGCTCACGTTAGCGTAAATAGGGTCGCCGTACGTGACCTTTCCATACCACACCGGCGCATAGGTGCCAGTTGAGTTAATAACCAGTTCCTGGAATTCGTTGTGCAGATTGGGCTGGCCCTGGGCTGTGTCGCCGAACGACGTGCCTGCCTGAGCAAGGATCGAGGTGTTGTAACCGCCTATGCCGACCCAGGAGCCGACCGCAACGTTGCTGCACACCGACGAGCCTATGTACGGCTCGGCGTAACTCGCTTCGACGTAATTGAAGTTGGTTTCGCCGGTGGCGACGTAGCCGGCCCATGGCCAGCAGTAGATGCTAGATGACGAACACTTCATTTCGGGGCCGGCCGGGTCAGCAGGCCCTCCCGCAATGAGTTCTTCCGGCGGTGCCGAATAGCGGGCAGCACGCATAATCGTGATCCACCTGCTGCGGCTGCCGACCTCCTTGGCTGTGGGAATGCCGTACTCGCTGAGCCGGCCAGCCGACGCGGTGAGCGGGTCGAAACTCGGGGGAGGCACGAGAACTTCAGCCTTAGATCCGTCTATAGAGTAGATGTACGCCTCGCCTCCGCCCGGCAGCGCCTTCACGCCAAGCCGGGCGATGAACTCGTAGCCGCAGTCCCGCAGGACCGAGTGCCGGGTGCTGTACAGGTTCTCTATCGACGAGCAGATACGCGGCCAGTGCCCAGGGCGTGTGCTGGCATTGCGCGCGGGCGAGGAGGCCTGGCTGGCGCTGCTGACTCCTGGGCCTGCGAGCGTCAGGGCGGCCACCACCGCGGCAACGGCGGGAACCAGCAGGTGCATCGTTCTGACTGATCGGAGAAACGGCATGTCGCTATCCCTTCCAGAAAAGTGTGTTGTCATTCTCATCCTGCCAGTAGCCCCCAATACTGCCGGCGATCACAAAACTGAGCAGCGAGGCACGTGCTGGCCATCACATAATTGACCGCCGCGACACCCGAGCAGAATGCCTTCCGTCTCGGGAACTGAAGTTACACATGCGGACAGTCATGGGGTATAGTGCTTTTGCCGCGGTAGCCTAAGGCTGTCATTCATGGCTTCTGAGCGTCGGGGCCTGTCTCCGCGCCTCTCACCTCGTCACTCATCCGGCGCAAGTGTTGTTCTAGGCTCACCAGAACAGGCTGCCAAGCTAGGCGAGCCATCGGCAGAAGCGATAGCTCAGCGGACCATCAGGGTCGACCTCCCAGCCCGCAGCACCATGAAGAGGGACGACGACCATCGTCCCCATTCTCATTGGTTGGTGAGTCGTTACCCGATGTCCTGTGTCCGCCGCTCAACCGTTCGTAATGCCCGGTTGATCGCCATTGATTTATAAGCGATGCCTATCGGCAGCGAACGGCAGTCGCGCGTTTGCGCACCCTCGCAGCGCCTTGTGCCCGGCCGGCCGACGTCTTGCCACCCGATGGCGCGGCGCAACGGCAGATCGTATGCCAGGATGACCCTGGGACAGCCCCTGACGGTCATTGCGACGATGACAACGCAGTAGACCTGTTTCTACCGACCCGCTGACGGCACGGCAGAAGCTGGCTCCGGAGCGACACGAAAAATGCGTGCTGTCGGGAAGCAACTGCGGGGGGACAAGCTGCTGTCTCATCGCGGTTCACGACTCCAGGACGTCTCTGCGTGCGTAAGTTCGCACCGGCCTTGCGAACCGATTTTCGCCTCATGGGTTGCTTAGGGCAGAGGGATACAGCACCCCCGCTTCGCGTGACAGGGCTCTAGAAGATCTTGTCAATGATCTCGTTCATGCAGCAATGGTTCCCTTGTCTGTCGGTTCCCAAGGGCCCGACAGGGGGCCGGCGGCATCCCAGAACATCAGAACCCCCGATGGAATGGGCGCCGTACGTGT
>JASIBJ010000388.1 GCA_030045215.1 Streptosporangiaceae bacterium
GAGATCGTCTACGACGAGTCCGCGCTCGCCGACTACGTCCGGCGGGCGACCGAGGCGAGCCCAGAGCACCCGGTGCTGATCGACCGGTTCCTCGACGATGCGATCGAGATCGACGTGGACGCGCTGTACGACGGGCAGGAGCTGTATCTCGGCGGCGTGATGGAGCACATCGAGGAGGCGGGCATCCACTCCGGCGACTCGGCGTGCGCGCTCCCGCCGATCACCCTCAGCCAGGAGTACATCAGGCTGATCCGCGACTCCACCGAGGCGATAGCCCGCGGGGTCGGCGTGCGCGGGCTGCTCAACGTGCAGTACGGCCTGGCGGCGGGCGTGCTCTACGTGCTTGAGGCCAACCCGCGCGCGTCCAGGACGGTCCCGTTCGTGTCCAAGGCCACCGCGGTCCCGCTGGCCAAGGCCGCGGCGCGCATCATGCTCGGCGCGACCATCAGCCAGCTGCGCGGCGAGGGCATGCTGCCGGCCGAGGGGGACGGCGGCACTCTGCCGCTGGACGCGGCGATCGCGGTCAAGGAGGCCGTGCTGCCGTTCAACCGGTTCGCCGACGAGCGCGGCGAGGGCGTGGACACGGTGCTCGGCCCGGAGATGCGCTCGACCGGCGAGGTCATGGGCATCGACGAGGTATTCGGCACCGCCTACGCCAAGTCACAGGCGGCCGCCTACGGGTCGCTGCCGGTGAAGGGCCGCGCCTTCGTCTCGGTAGCGGGCAAGGACAAGCGCAGCATGATCTTCCCGGTCAAGCGACTGGCCGACCTGGGCTTCGAGATCTGGGCCACGAGAGGAACCGGCGAGGTCCTGCGCCGCAACGGAGTACACGCCACGATCGTGCGCAAGCACAGTGAGGGGCCAGGTCCCGATGGCGAGCCCACTATCGTGGAGCGCATCCTGGCCGGTCAGGTAGATCTGATCGTGAACACGCCGTTCGGCGGGCCCGGTCAGTCGGGATTCCGCCGGGACGGGTACGAAATCCGGACCGCCGCCGTGCGCCGCGGTGTCCCGTGCATCACGACCGTGCAGGGACTGGCCGCCGCCGTGCAGGGCATCGAGGCCATCGACAGGGATGAGGTGGGGGTGCGGTCGCTGCAGGAGCACGCGGCGCGCCTTCGCGGCGCGCCCGCAGCGCAGCGCCGGACGAGATGATGCGGTGCACGTCATGAATCCTGGTGATATGGAAGCGCAGGCCGGGCCCGTGCAGGTACGCGGGACCGTGCTCACGGTCCGCCGCGTTGACGCGTATTACGCCATGACCCTGGTCGCCCCGGCGATCGCGGCGCGGTTCAGGCCGGGCCAGTTCATCACGCTCGCCGTCGGCGGGCCGGATACGTCCATGCTGCTCAGCAGGGCATTCTCGATTCACGATGTGCGCGGCGACCACGGCGGGACCGTCGAGTTCGTCTTCGCCATACAAGGCCGCGGTACCCAGTGGCTGGCCGAGCGCCGGGCCAGGGACGTGCTGGACGTGACCGGCCCGCTCGGCCGGCCCTTCCCGCTGCCACGCGACCCGGCGAGCTGCCTGTTGATCGGTGGCGGTTACGGCAGCGCGCCGCTGTTCTCGCTGGCCGACCGGCTGCGCGAGCGGCGGTGCCAGGTCGACTTCCTGCTCGGCGCGGGCACCGGAGACCGGGTCTTCGGCGCGCTCACCGCGCGCCGCACCGGACGCACCGCGACGATCACGACCGAGGACGGCTCGCTTGGCTCCCGCGGCCTGGTTACCGACATGCTCGACCAGGTGATCCACGAGGCCAGGACCGACGTGATCTACGCCTGCGGTCCGATGCCGATGTTGCGCCAGATCACCGCGTTGGCCGGGCGCTATGACATCCCGGTGCAGGCGGCCGTGGAGGAGGCCATGGCCTGCGGCGTCGGCGTGTGCATGACCTGCGTGCTGCCGGTCATCGGCAGCGACGGGATCACCCGGATGTCGCGCTCATGCGTGGACGGGCCGGTCTTCCGCGGCGAGCAGGTCCGCTGGGACGACGTGGGCACCATCCCGTTCGACGCGTTCGGCGCCCCCGGCTGGGAGCCACGCTCGCGCCGGGCGGCGCAGGCGGATAATGGGGGCGCAGGCACCGCGGAGAGAAAGCGGACCGGGCCCGGCGCTGACCAGACCCACGGCAGGAGGCCCGGCCATGGCAGTTGACCTGCGAACCAGGCTCGGCCATGTCGAGTTGCCCAACCCGATCCTCACGGCGTCTGGTTGTGCCGGCTCCGGACGCGAGCTGGCGCAGTTCATGGACGTATCCAAGATCGGCGCGATCGTCACCAAGTCGGTCATGACCGGCCCGCGGGCCGGCCGGCCGACGCCGCGGATGGCCGAGACGCCCAGCGGCATGCTGAACTCGATCGGGCTGCAGGGCCCCGGCATCGACGCGTTCTTGCAGCGTGACCTGCCCTGGCTGTTGTCGCGCGGCGCCCGGGCCGTCGTCTCCATTGCCGGCGGCACGGTCGCGGAGTACGCCGACCTGGCCGCCCGGCTCTCAGACGCCGCCGGCGTCACCGCGATTGAGGTCAACATCTCCTGCCCGAACGTCGAGGACCGGGGCCAGGTCTTTGCCTGCGACCCGGGCGCTGCAGCGGCCGTCATCGAGGCAGTCCGGGCCCGAGCTCGTTACGATATTCCGGTCTTTGCCAAGCTGTCGCCCGATGTTACGGACATCGTGACGGTCGCCAAGTCGTGCGTGAAGGCCGGCGCCGACGGCCTGTCTATGATCAACACGCTGCTGGGCATGGTGATCGATACCGGCACCATGCGGCCGCGCCTGGCCGGCCTCACTGGCGGGCTGTCCGGGCCGGCCATCCGGCCGATCGCGGTGAGGTGCATCTGGCAGGTCAGGGAGGCGTTGCCGAATGTCCCGATCATCGGGATGGGCGGGGTACGGACTGGGCTGGACGCGCTCGAGCTGATCCTGGCGGGCGCATCAATGGTGAGCGTGGGAACTACGATCTTCCATGATCCGTCGGCCTGCGTCCGGATTCTGCGCGAGCTGGACGACGAGCTGACCGAGCGCGGCATCGACCGGCTGTCAGACGTCGTCGGGCTGGCGCACCAGGCGCGGGCGATGACGGGGCGCCCGATGAGCCCGAACGCGGGAGCGAGGAGGAGATAGTGGCCGGCCAGGCACCGATAGCCGTAGCGCTGGACGCGCCCAACCTGGAGACCGCGGCGCGCTGGGCAGGCCTCGTCACGCCGTACGTGAGCACCCTGAAGATCGGGCTGGAACTGTACCTGCGGTACGGGCCCGAGGTCGTCGCGTCCGTGCGCGGAGCCAGCGCGGTGCAGGTATTCCTCGACCTGAAGCTGCACGACATACCGGCGACGGTGGCCGCGGCAGCGCGTGCGGTGGCCAGGCTGCGGCCCGCGATGCTGACGGTGCACGCCGCCGCGGGCCCGGCGGCGATCCAGGCCGCGGCGCAGGCAGCGCCGGGTGCCAGGATCGTTGCCGTGACGGTGCTGACCTCGCTGGACGAAGATGACCTAGACCGGATCGGGCTGGCCGGCCCGGCCAGCGCGGCGGTGCGCAGGCTGGCCGCGCTGGCGGTGGAGGCGGGTGCCACCGGCCTGGTCTGCTCGCCGCATGAGGTCGCCGAGGTGCGGTCGGAGGTCGGCGAGGACATCATGCTCGTCACGCCGGGCGTGCGGCCCGCCGGGGCGGACGTGAATGACCAGGCACGCGTGGCCACGCCGGAACAAGCGCTGCGGGCGGGCGCCGACCTGCTGGTGATTGGGCGGCCGATCACCGGAGCCGCTGATCCCGGCGCCGCGGCGGCCGCGATCGCCGCGTCGCTGCGCCGGGCCGAGGCGCTCGGCGGCTGACACCGCGCGGGCGACCTAGTTCTCGTGACCAGGTAGTGCTCGTCGTCACATGGGCGGCACTGCATGATCATGGATTGCGCCCACTCGAACTGGCGTGCGACCCAGATGGCGCTGGAGTCGCCGAGACCGGGTACTGGGGCTCATCCGCCCCGAATCCGGTCCGATGGTCACGGACCGGGGCAGGGCAGCATAGCTGGTCAGAGGGTGCTGTCGCCGGCTGGAAGCCTAAAAACCTTGCACTACCTGGGGAAATGTAGCTACGCTGAGTGCTCAGTTCTATACGGCGCGTCATATTGGATAATTTGTGCCGTCACAAACGGAGGTTCACGTTGCCGAGGCGAGCCGAACTCGCTAGTTTCCCCTCGCGGAGCGACTTTTTCGATACGAAACCCGAGGTGACCTCGCGTGGCTCTTCCTCCACTCACTCCCGAGCAGCGGGCGGCCGCACTAGAGAAGGCGGCGCAAGCCCGCAAGGACCGTGCCGAAGTCAAGAACCGGCTCAAGCACGGCGCGACTACCCTGCCGCAAGTACTTAAGGAGGGCCAGACCGACGACGTCATTGGCAAGATGAAGGTGTCCGCACTGCTGGAGTCCATGCCAGGCGTCGGTAAGGTACGGGCAAAGCAGATCATGGAGCGGCTGGGCATCGCCGAGTCGCGCCGGGTCCG
>JASIBJ010000389.1 GCA_030045215.1 Streptosporangiaceae bacterium
ACGGCAGCTGGATGACCAGCGGCGTAGCGCCGAGCCGGTCGCTGATCATGTCCACGCAGCGGTGGAACTCAGCCCCGACGCGGTCCATCTTGTTGACGAAGCAGATGCGCGGGACGCCGTAGCGGTCGGCCTGGCGCCAGACAGTCTCGGACTGCGGCTCCACGCCGGCCACGCCGTCGAACACCGCGACCGCGCCGTCAAGCACCCGCAGCGACCGCTCCACCTCGACGGTGAAGTCGACGTGGCCGGGGGTGTCGATGATGTTGATGGTGTGATCTCGCCACAGGGTGGTGGTAGCAGCCGACGTGATGGTGATACCGCGCTCTTGCTCCTGCTCCATCCAGTCCATCGTGGCTGCGCCCTCGTGGACTTCACCGATCTTGTAATTGATTCCGGTGTAGAACAGGATCCGCTCGGTCGTCGTGGTCTTGCCCGCGTCGATATGCGCCATGATGCCGATGTTGCGGACATTGGCCAGCTCGGTGGCGGTCTGGGTGGCGGCCACTGTTAGTGATCCTCGTTCCTTGGTTCGTAAAATCTCGGGTCAGGCTGTGTCGATTCAGGCGGGCCGGCCTACCAGCGGTAGTGGGCGAACGCCTTGTTGGACTCGGCCATCTTGTGGGTGTCCTCCCGGCGCTTGACGCTCGCCCCGAGTCCGTTGCTCGCGTCAAGCAGCTCGTTCATCAGCCGCTCGGTCATGGTCTTCTCCCGGCGCTGCCGCGAGTAAGTGACCAGCCAGCGCAGCGCCAGCGTGGTGCTGCGAGAGGCCTTGACCTCCATCGGCACCTGGTACGTGGCGCCGCCGACCCGCCTGCTCTTCACCTCGAGGGTGGGCTTGACGTTGTCGAGCGCGCGCTTCAGCGTCACCACCGGGTCGTTGCTGGTCTTGTCCCGGCACCCCTCGAGGGCGCCGTAAACGATGCGCTCGGCGAGCGACCGCTTGCCGTTCTTCAGCACCTTGTTCACCAGCGCGGTAACCAGGGGGGAGCCGTAAACCGGGTCGGTTACCAGCTGCCGCTTGGTCGCGGGGCCCTTACGCGGCATGTCAGCTCTTCTCCTTCTTCGCGCCGTACCGGCTTCGCGCCTGCTTGCGGTTGCGGACACCCTGGGTGTCCAGGGAGCCGCGGATGACCTTGTAGCGCACGCCGGGCAGGTCGCGGACGCGGCCGCCGCGGACGAGCACGATCGAGTGCTCCTGCAGGTTGTGGCCGACACCGGGGATGTAGGCCGTTACCTCGATATGGCTGGTGAGCCGGACGCGGGCAACCTTGCGCAGGGCCGAGTTCGGCTTCTTGGGCGTGGTCGTATAGACGCGTGTGCAGACCCCGCGGCGCTGCGGGCTGCCCTTCAGCGCCGGAGTCTTCGTCTTGGCTACCTTGTCCTGCCGGCCCTTGCGGACCAGCTGCTGGATCGTGGGCAACGCGTCTCCGTCTTCCTCTGCCACGCGCCTGGCGGCGCGCTGTTGTCTTCGCCTGCTGGCGCCGCGCCAGCGCGGCGCGGCATCCGGTTGTGTCCCGCCGTTGCCGGCGCGACTTGCTCGTTGCGGCTGTGTCCTGTGCTTTCGGCTCAGGGCGCGGCCTAGGACGTACCTGACCTGCGGTTTCCTTGCCCGCTCCGCCCCCCGCGGTCGGGCGTGTCGCAAACGTTCACGACATATCCGGGCTCACAAACGAGCCCGAAACGGAAGGGAAGTCTGCTGCTCGCCTGGTCCATTCAGCCCCTGATCGTTACCGCCAGGAGGCCGCGGTCAGACAGACGTGCACGCACCCGTAGGGCACGGGCGCGGAGAACCAGAATACCTAACCGATGACGCGCTGGTCAAAACGGGTGGCGTCCTCGCACTCCGCTGGAACAAAGCTTAGCGGACGCTGAGCCCGACCCGCACCGGATCTTGTCTTAGCGCTTTACCTGCCGCGTCCCCGTTATATCCGTGGAGGGCGGGAACGAGGCGGGTCCGGTGCTAACTCTCCCGGCTTGCGGGTCAGACCGATGGTAATAAGCACCACCAAGGGGGATTTTATTCCCGTGATCGGCTCGCGGGCGGGCGGCGCAGGCGATCCGGAAAGTGACTCCCCGACGTGCCTATCCCTCGCAGCCACAGACGCCTGGGTGACTTGTCCACCGGTGAGACCGGTCTGCCTCCGCTGCGGGAGGCGCTTTGTCGCATTCAGTGCGATTTAAGCGAGCCGATTGGCGGCGGTAAGCCCGGCGACTTGCCCGCGCGCTGCGCCATGGTGAGAGAGTTCGGTTCGGCAAGAGCAATGCAGCCTGGATCCGACGTCGCGGCACGTGGACGCCGGGCCGGGCAAACCGGGGGGCGGAGGCGCGATGTCCTTGATCATCGGTACCTCAGGCTGGCAGTACCGGGACTGGCGCGGCGTCCTCTACCCGGTCGGCGTCCCGCAGGCTCGCTGGCTGGAGTGCTATACGCAAACATTTCCGGCTGTGGAGAACAACGGCACGTTTTACCGGCTGCCCGGCCCTGAGGCATTCGCGGACTGGCGCAACCGGACTCCAGACGGCTTCACCATGGCCGTCAAGGCCAGCAGATATCTCACCCACGTCCGCCGCCTGCGTGACCCGGCCGAGCCGGTGGCACGGCTGCTCGGCGCGGCTGTGCACCTTGGTCCGCGGCTCGGGCCGCTACTCGTGCAGCTGCCACCCAACATGACCGCCGATCCGCACGCACTGGACGAGGTTCTGACGGCATTCGCCCGCTTCAAGCCGCCTCGGGATGCGCCCCGCGTTCGGAGCCCGATTCAGGTGGCGGTGGAATTCCGTCACGAGAGCTGGTGGACCGAGGAGATCAAGGACATCCTCACGCGCCATGATGCCGCGCTGTCCTGGGCGGATCGGAAGGAGCAGCCAGTTACGCCCCTGTGGACAACGGCAAGTTTCGGCTACCTGCGGATGCACGAGGGGGCCGGGCGCTCCTGGCCCGGGTACACAAGCCGGGCCCTGCGCGGCTGGCTCAAGTCCATCGCGGGCGGCTGGCAGCCTGGGTCCGATGTGTACGTTTTCTTCAACAACGACCAGCACGGCGCCGCGCCGCGGGACGGGCTCGAGCTCGCCGGGCTGGCCAGGGACGCCGACATCGCGGTCAGGCCGGCTGCTGGCGACGAACCCGGCTAACAGTCCCCCGTTTCACCGCCGAGCGGCAGCAACGCTCACAGAGTGCTCCGCTAGAAATGCCTATTGATGATGACATGTTCTGACCACGCCGTGTCTTTCACCGAACCGACGATAGGTGGCGTGGGGTGATCCTTACTCCGCCTGGGTGCTTCGCCGCGCGGACGAGCGACGCGATGGGAGGCCACCGATCGCACAAAACGCAGTCCGGCGGCCAGGAGAACCCCTGGCCGCCGGACCCGTTTGGTTAGAGCCGACCTCGTTCCCTACCGGTTATAAGCACCGAAATCGTACTCCTCCAGCGGGATCGCCTGGCCAGAGACCTGGCCGAAGGAGTAATCCGCCGGACTGTCATAAGAGGTCGGCGGGTACACCGCCGCCTTAGCCTCCTCCGTCGGCTCGACCCGCAGGCTGCGATAGCGCTGCATGCCGGTGCCGGCCGGGATCAGCTTCCCGATGATCACGTTCTCCTTCAGGCCGACCAGCGAGTCCGACCGAGCATGGATGGCCGCGTCGGTCAGGACCCTCGTGGTCTCCTGGAAGGAAGCCGCCGACAGCCACGACTCAGTGGCCAGCGACGCCTTCGTGATGCCCATCAGCTGCGGGCGGCCTGCCGCCGAGGTGCCGCCCGCCTCGACGACGGCGCGGTTGACCTCCTCGAACTTCGGCCGCTCGACCAGCTCGCCCGGCAGCAGCTCGGTGTCGCCGGACTCGATTACGTTCACCCGCTTGAGCATCTGCCTGATGATGATCTCGATGTGCTTGTCGTGGATCGACACGCCCTGAGACCGGTAGACCTCCTGCACCTCGTGCACCAGGTGCAGCTGCACCTCGCGCGAACCGAGGATACGCAGTACCTCGTGCGGGTTGACCGCGCCGGCGATGAGCTGCTGGCCTACCCGGACGTGGTCACCGTCGGCCACCAGCAGCCTGGACCGCATGGACACCTGGTAGGAGACCTCGTCGCTGCCGTCGTCCGGCACGATCACGATCTTGCGAGCCTTGTCCTGCTCATCGATCCTGACCTTGCCGTCCACCTCGCTGATCGGGGCCAGGCCCTTGGGGATGCGGGCCTCGAACAGCTCCTGGATTCGGGGCAGGCCGTGGGTGATGTCCTGGCCTGCCACGCCGCCGGTGTGGAAGGTACGCATCGTCAGCTGGGTGCCGGGCTCACCGATGGACTGGGCCGCGATGATGCCGACAGCCTCGCCGACGTCGACGCGCTTGCCGGTGGCCAGCGAGCGGCCGTAGCACTTGGCGCACACGCCGACCTTGGCCTGGCAGACCAGCACACTGTAGGTGCGCACGGACTCCACGCCCGCGTTCACCAGCATGTCGATCATCGCCTCGGTCAGGTCCGAGTCGGCCGCCACGAGTACCGTGCCGTCCGGGCCTATGACGTCCTCGGACAGGGTCCTGCCGGTGCCGGTGTTCTCGATGTTCGGCAGCTTCTCGACGTTGCCGGTGACCGTGCTCTTCGCCGCGATCCGCAGCGGCAGCGAGCGGTCGGTGCCGCAGTCCTCCTCGCGAACGATCACGTCCTGCGCCACGTCCACCAGCCGGCGGGTCAGGTACCCGGAGTCGGCGGTCCGCAGCGCGGTGTCGGCCAGGCCCTTCCGGGCACCGTGCGTGGAGATGAAGTACTCCAGCACGGACAGCCCCTCGCGGAAGCTGGACTTGATCGGCCGCGGGATCGTCTCGCCCTTGGGGTTGGACACCAGGCCGCGGATGCCGGCGATCTGCCGGATCTGCATCAGGTTTCCGGCGGCACCCGAGCTCACCATCATCCAGACGGAGTTGTTGCCGGGGAAGGCCTTCTCCATGTCCTGGGCCACGTCCGCAGTGGCGTGCGTCCAGATCTCGATCAGTTCCTGGCGCCGCTCGTCGTCGGTGATAAGGCCGCGCTCGTACTCGCGCTGCACCTTGTCGGCCCGCTTCTCGTAGGTGTCCAGGATCTCGCGCTTGTTCGGCGGAGCGACCACGTCCTCCATCGCCACCGTGACGCCGGACCTGGTGGCCCAGTGGAACCCGGCGTCCTTCAGCGCGTCGAGCGCAGCGGCCACCTCGACCTTGGGGTAGGTCTCGGCCAGCTCGTTCACGATCGCGGACAGCTGCTTCCTGCTGACCTCGAAGTTGATGAACGGATAGTCGTCCGGCAGCGTCTCGTTCAGCAGGCACCGGCCCAGCGTGGTCTCCAGCCGCACCGGCTGGCCCGGCTCCCAGCCCTCAGGGGGCTCAAAGCCGACCGGAGGCGTGATTCCCGTCAGCCGGATCTGGATCTTCGCCTGCAGCTCGAGCTCGTCCCGGTCGTAGGCCATCAGCGCCTCGGCCACGCTGCCGAACGCCCGGCCCTCGCCGGCCGCGCCGTCCTTCTGCCCGGTCAGCCAGTAGATTCCGATGACCATGTCCAGCGTCGGCATCGTCACCGGCTTGCCGTCGGCCGGCTTGAGGATGTTGTTGGTGGACAGCATCAAGATCCGGGCCTCGGCCTGAGCCTCGGCCGAGAGCGGCACGTGAACGGCCATCTGGTCACCGTCGAAGTCCGCATTGAACGCGGTGCACACGAGCGGGTGGATCTGGATGGCCTTGCCCTCGACCAGCTGCGGCTCGAAGGCCTGGATGCCAAGACGGTGCAGCGTCGGCGCCCGGTTGAGCAGCACGGGGTGCTCGGTGATGACCTCCTCGAGCACGTCCCACACCACCGGCCGCGCGCGCTCCACCATCCGCTTGGCGGACTTGATGTTCTGCGCGTGGTTGAGGTCGACCAGCCGCTTCATGACGAACGGCTTGAACAGCTCGACCGCCATCTCCTTGGGCAGGCCGCACTGGTGGAGCTTCAGCTGCGGGCCGACCACGATGACCGAGCGGCCCGAGTAGTCGACTCGCTTGCCGAGCAGGTTCTGGCGGAACCGGCCCTGCTTGCCCTTCAGCATGTCCGACAGCGACTTCAGCGGCCGGTTGCCTGGTCCGGTGACCGGACGGCCGCGGCGGCCGTTGTCAAACAGCGAGTCCACTGCCTCCTGCAGCATCCGCTTCTCGTTATTCACGATGATCTCGGGCGCGCCCAGGTCGAGCAGCCTCTTCAGCCGGTTGTTCCGGTTGATGACCCGCCGGTACAGGTCGTTCAGGTCGGAGGTGGCGAACCGGCCACCGTCGAGCTGGACCATCGGCCGCAGGTCCGGCGGGATCACCGGGATGCAGTCGAGAACCATGCCCAGCGGGCTGTTGGAGGTGTTGAGGAACGCGGACACGACCTTGAGCCGCTTGAGCGCCCTGGCCTTGCGCTGGCCCTTGCCGGTGCGGATGATCTCGCGCAGGCTGTTGGCCTCGGCGTCGAGGTCGAAGCTGCCCACCCGCTCCTGGATCGCCTGCGCGCCCATGCCGCCGCGGAAGTACCGGCCGAAGCGGTCCCGCATCTCGCGGTAGAGCAGCTCGTCGCCCTCCAGGTCCTGGACCTTCAGGTTGCGGAACCGGTTCCAGACCTCCTCGATCCGGTCGATCTCCCGCTGCGCGCGGTCGCGGATCTGCTTGCACTCGCGATCAGCGCTCTCCCTGACCTTGCGCCGTGCGTCACCCTTGGCGCCGGCCGCCTCGAGCTCGGCCAGGTCCTTCTCCAGCTTCGCCTGGCGCGCCTCGATGTCGGCGTCCCGGCGCTGCTCAAGCTGACCCTTCTCGACCGTGATCTTGGCCTCGAGGCTCGGCAGGTCCCGCGCACGGGCGTCCTCGTCCACGTAGGTGATCATGTAGGCGGCGAAGTAGATGACCTTCTCCAGGTCCTTCGGCGCCAGGTCGAGCAGGTAGCCCAGACGGCTTGGTACGCCCTTGAAGTACCAGATGTGTGTAACGGGAGCGGCCAGCTCAATGTGGCCCATCCGCTCGCGGCGCACCTTGGCGCGGGTAACTTCGACCCCGCACCGCTCGCAGATGATGCCCTTGAACCTGACCCGCTTGTACTTACCGCAGTAGCACTCCCAGTCCCTGGTCGGGCCGAAGATCTTCTCGCAGAACAGCCCGTCCTTTTCCGGCTTCAGGGTCCGGTAGTTGATGGTCTCCGGCTTCTTGACCTCGCC
>JASIBJ010000390.1 GCA_030045215.1 Streptosporangiaceae bacterium
ACTCCGCGCGCTACGAGACCGGGCCGAACCAGGGCTACTACCACATCGACTCGATCGAGGGGGCGTGGAACACCGGCCGGGACGAGCCGGGCGGGAACCTGGGCGCCAAGCCCGCATATAAGGGCGGCTACTTCCCCGTGCCGCCGATGGACCACTACACCGACCTGCGCTCGGAGATGGTCCGTAACCTCATCGCCTGCGGCATCACGGTCGAGATGCAGCACCACGAGGTCGGCACCGCCGGGCAGGCCGAGATCGACATCAGGTTCAACACGCTCCTGGCGATGGCCGACAACCTGATGACCTACAAGTACGTGGTCAAGAGCGTCGCGAGGGCAGCGGGCAAGACCGTCACCTTCATGCCCAAGCCGCTGTTCGGCGACAACGGCTCGGGCATGCACTGCCACCAGAGCCTGTGGAAGGATGGTGCGCCGCTGTTCTACGACGAAGTCGGCTACGCCGGGCTGTCGGACGTCGGCCGGTACTACGCCGGCGGCCTGCTCAAGCACGCGCCGTCGCTGCTGGCTTTCACCAACCCGACCACGAACTCCTATCACCGGCTGGTGCCAGGATTCGAGGCCCCGGTCAACCTCGTCTACTCGCAGCGCAACCGTTCGGCCTGCATCCGCGTTCCGATCACCGGCCCCAACCCGAAGGCAAAGCGGCTTGAGTTCCGCGTGCCGGATCCGTCCTGCAACCCGTACCTGGCCTTCGCCGCGATGCTCATGGCCGGGATCGATGGCATCAGGAACAAGATCGAGCCGCCGGAGCCGGTTGACAAGGACCTCTACGAGCTGCCGCCCGACGAGGCCAAGTCGATCCCGCAGGTGCCTGGCTCGCTGGAGGCAGTGCTCAGCAACCTCGAGTCCGACCAGGACTACCTGCTCGAAGGCGGCGTGTTCACCCCGGACCTCATCGAGACGTGGCTGGACTACAAGCGGTCCAACGAAATCGACGCGATCCGGCTGCGCCCGCATCCGCACGAGTTTGAGCTTTACTACGACGTCTGACCGAGGCCCGGCGTAGCAGCGAGCCGGGGATGCCAGCAAGCTCGCGTCCCCGGCTTGCCGTGTGTCCGGCCGGACACACGGCAAGCTATCCCCTCGCTTTCCGCACTGCCCGTTTCCGAGGCCATTTCAACCACTCGGAACATGCTTGTTAGTCACTGACCGCTCCTGTCATACTTTGCCGGTCGGTTCTGACCATGGCCCGCGTAGCGGGCAGAAAGTAGATGCGGATGTCGAGATTCTGGCGATGGGTCGTCCCCGTGGCGATGGCCGGCGGGCTAGTCGCGGCCTCCAGCGGGCTCCCCGCGGAGGCCGCCAGCCCAGCCGCGTATGGCGTCACCATCGGCGCCACCTCGCCCCACTACCCGGGGGCGTCCAAGGGCAAGGTCGATGGTTATGCCCTGGTGATCTATAAGACCTCGGACCACAGTGAGGACGCCGCCACGGTCAGCGGCGACGTCACCGGCGCCGCGAGCGGCGATGTCGTGTCGCTGCTGGACGAGCCGTTCGGCGCGAAGACCTTCAAGCCGACAGGCGCGGACCAGACGCTGAACGGCACGTCGCCTGAGGCCTACTCCTTCACGGTCACGCCCACGGTCGCAACCAGCTACGAGGTCGAGGTCACGACCGGAACCACGCTCGACGTGACGTCGAGCACAGCGACCGTCTACGTCACCGAGGGCGGGAAACTGCTGCGTAAGCACACAAGCTGCAACGCCAGCAGATGCGTTTACACCTACAGCCTGGACATCACGATGGCCGCGTCGGCCCTGCCCGTCGAGGTCAAGAAGCACCAGTACCTGTATCTGGCCGTCTGGTACACCAAAGCGCTCCCCAAGTACATGTACCTGAGCTCGACGGCGAAAGTTAAGGTCAAGCGAGTCAACGCGGGTGAGTACGAGGCCAGTTACACGTTCTACGTCCCGCTGCGGCACGGCGAAGCGACCTGGTTCCCGGCTAGCTGCACGAGGGATACCGAGAGCCGCGACGGCATGGGCCTGCCAGGAAGGCACGGCTGCGGCAACAAGCGGGTTCCCCTGACCGTCATCTACCTCGGCTGACCGGCGCATTCCCGGCGCCACGCGTCTGGCCCGGCGCCACCGAGCGGTGCCGGGCCAGATGCTTTCCGCGGGCTTCCCGGCTCGGCTGCCCGGCGCTGCGCGTATCGGCGGGCCGAACGGCCCGCCGTGCCGGGCGGCATCCGGTGACTGCATCGGCAGATCATGGCTTGGCCCTCGCTAGCTGATATAGATACCCATAGCCTGGCATTCGGCCACGTGCCCTTACGGGGCTTTCTCTGTGTTCAGATGAGGTCGTGGTACATGTGTCCAAACTCTGGCGAGGTCTCGCGGTTACCGCGGTGTCATGCGCGCTGGCTTCGGTCGGCCTGGGATCCGCCATGGCCCAGTCGGTCGCGGCTGGGCCGACCGTCTCGATCTCAGCGCAGTCACGCTCCAAGCCCGTGACCGGCGACGTCTTTGTCTATTACGCCGCCGGCAAGTACAGCGATGTGACGATCAAGGGCGACATCAGCGGGGCCGCCACCGGTGACTTCGCCGTCTTGTACGCGCAGCAGTGGCCGTATAAGCAAAACCCCGTCCAGGTTCCCGGCCAGGATGCGGCGCTGGACGTCACCAGCTCGAGCCCGGTGAGCTACTCGTTCACCGCATCGCCGGGCCTGGCGACCCGGTACAGCGTCGAGGTCCTGCCGAGCTTGCAATCAACCACAGAACTAGGCGGCTCGACGATCGTCACCGTGTACGTACTCGCGAACGAGACTGCTTCCGCCTTCAAGAAGTGTGGCCGGCCCATCTGCCACGAGACCTGGCATCTCTACGAGGTCGTCCCGCCCTCCGCCTACACGGCCGAGAGCGGCAAGCGGCTGTACTTCTACCTCGGCCTGAACCTGTCGTCCACCGGCGAGCCCGGTGCCCCCAGATGGCTCTACCTCGACCGCAGCGCTTCGATCACCGCCGCCAAGCGCATTTCCAGCTCCAAGTTCGAGCGCACGATCACCTGGTCCTTCAAGATCGGCAACGATGGCTATTACTGGCTGCCGGCTGCCTGCACCAAGGACAGCGAGTCCAAGGACGGCCTCAACCTTCCGGGCTCGCACGGCTGCGGCGACCGCAGAATCCCCAGCAGCATCTCCTACCTCGGCTAGCCCCTGGCCGATAGGACCGCCGGGCCGCTGCGTTGCGGGCGACCGTTGATGCCCGGCACCCTGCGGTCCAATCGGCGACATTGCGCCGATAGCTCGACTAAAATCAGAAGCGATCCTGATTCCTTCCTGTCGGATCTGGCCCCGCCTGGGTTGCGCTCCTGGCGGGGCCGCAGCCTCTGCGCCGGTTGCGTCGCGGAGAGCGACGTGCCGCGCAGATCCGGTCGCACTGTGGTCGCCAGCACCTAGCGGACGGGAGTGCTTGCGCTTGGCTGGATCGTCCAGCGCCGGCCGTTCCATCGCTCGGCCAGCGGATGGTACAAGCCGGCTCCCGTGATGTAGTACCCGACCGCAATGCAGGTCCGTTCTGAGGTACAGGACACCCGCGACAACGTGGTGGCGGTCGATTCATCGGGACTGGGGGTGCTTTGGATCACCCAGCGCCGGCCGTTCCAGTGCTCGGCTAGCAAGCGGAAGGGCGCGGCTGGTAGCAGCCCGTCCGCGTAGGAGCCGACTGCGGTGCAGGTGCTTTCGGTGCATGAGATGCCGTCGAGCGTGGTGGTCGCTGCTCCGGCCGGCGCGGGCGTCCCCTCAAGCGTCCACTTTTTTCCGTTCCAGCGCTCCGCGAATGGCTGCAGTGGCTTCGGCTCGCCGAAGGGCCCGCTGACTCCGACTGCCGTACACGCCGCCGGTGACGTGCAGGACACGCCGGTCAGCGGGGTGTAGACGAAGCCGTGGGGGCTGGGGATGCGCTGAACCTCCCATCGCGCGCCGTTCCAGCGCATTGCCAGCGGACCCGCGGTGACCGCCGCCGGGCCGGAGGACCCGACTGCGATGCACGCAGCGGCGGATGGGCAGGACACGTCACCCAGCCCGGTGCTGGCCGCCGGCCGGGGCGCGGGCTCGATCGCCCACCGCATGCCATTCCAGCGCTCCGCCAGGACTGCCGTGCCGCCGGGGACGGTGAAGGAGCCGACAGCGATGCAGTCTTGCGGCGAGCTGCACGACACCGAGCCCAGCCCGCTGTTGTAGGTGCCGCTTGGACCAGGCGTGCGCTGAATGGTCCACCGGCTGCCGTTCCAGCCCTCCGCCATCGGCACGAACTTGCAGTATCCGCTTGTGCAGCCGACGCCGCCGCGAACGTTGGCGGTGCCCACCGCGATACATGCCCGCGCGGTCGGACACGAGACCGCGGCGAGGACGCTGCTGTCCGCCCCCGCCGGACTGGACGCGCGCTCGATCGCCCAGCGCGTCCCGTTCCAGCGCTCCGCGAGCGGCAAGCTGACCTGGGCGCTCGGATGGCTGACGCCGACGGCCATGCAGGCACGCTCCGAGGTGCACGACAGTCCTTCAAGCTGGCCGTCGATCGGCTGCGCGAGACCGGGAGCCGCGGCGTTGGCCGAGCGCGCGGCCGCTTGGGCCGCCTCCCGGCCGGTGGTCAATACTCCAACCGCGGAGGCGGCGGCGGCCAAGGCGATACCGGTCATGAGCGCGCGGGCGGCCAGCTGCCGACGACGCTTTGGCCAAAGCCCTCGGTGCCCGGAACTCGCGCCAGGTCGTCCGGGGCGGCGCGAAGTAACGAGGCGTCCGTTGTCATCATGATCTGCCATGGCGGCCCCCTGTACCCGACGCTTACGCGGTGCCCGCTCGCGGCGTGCCGTTTATCCTCCGCACGTACAAGACGCCGGCGCGCACCGTTGCGTTGGTAACGAATAGGCAGCGGCCCGCACCAACAGCCCTGGCGCCCTCTACGGGGCGGCAACCGTGGCCTCAGCCAACGCCGGGTCCCGTCCTGCGCCCCCGACAACCGACGTGCCTACCTGCACCGCGGCGCCGGCGACCCCTCGTTACCCGTAAAAGAGGCGCTCCATCACGGCGCGCGCCTGCCGGCCGGCCCGTCGCCAGTCCTGGACGAGATCCTGCGCCCCGTCGGGGGGGTACCCGAGTACCTGCGCCACCGCCGCCAGCTCGGACGCCGGGGACGGCAGGGTATCGGAGGCGCGCCCGCGCACCAGCATCACCGCATCCCTGATCCGCGCAGCCAGCAGCCAGGCGGCCGAGAGCGTCGCTGCGTCTGCCGCTTCGATCAGGCCGGTCGCGCGGGCGGCCGCGAGCGCGCCCAGCGTCCTGGTCGTCCGGAGCTCGCGGACGGCGCCGGCGTGCCGTAGCTGCAGGAGCTGAACAACCCACTCCACGTCGGAGAGGCCGCCGGGGCCCAGCTTGAGGTGCAGCGCGGGCTCGACGCCGCGCGGCATCCGCTCGGCTTCCATCCGCGCCTTGATCCGGCGGATCTCCCTGACCGCATCGGTCCCGATGCCGTCGGCCGGATACCGGATCTCGTCGGCCAGGCTCATGAAGGCCGCGCCCACGGACGCGTCTCCCGCCGCGAACTCGGCCCGGAGCAGGGCCTGGGCTTCCCACGCGACCGACCAGCGCTCGTAATAGGCGCGGTAGGACGCCAGCGTCCGTACCAGCGGGCCCTGCCTGCCTTCAGGGCGCAGACCCGCATCGAGCTGGAGAACCGGGTCAGGCCCCGGCCGGCTGAGCAGCGCCCGCAGGTTCTCGGCCACCCCGTGCGCCGCCCGCGTCGCGGCCTCGTCCGAGGCGCCCGGCCGCGGCTGATGCACGAACAGGACGTCCGCGTCGCTCGCGTAGCCCATCTCGTGCCCGCCGAACCTGCCCATGCCGATGACGGCGATGCTGGTCGGCAGCGCTCCGGCGGACCGCTCCGCCTCCCGGACCGCGGCGTCGAGCGCCGCCGTCACGGTGACGCCGGCCACGTCAGTCAGCGCCTCCCCAGTGGCCTCGATCCCGGCGAGGCCGAGCACGTCCGCGGCCGCGGTCCTGAACAGCTCGCGCCGCCGCATCGCCAGGACCGAGCCGACGGCGTCGGCCGGCTTACCCTGCCGCCGCACCGCCGCCCTGGCCTCGGCCAAGAGCTCTGCGGCCGGACGGGCGGCCAGCTGGCCGTCGTCGCCAAGCATCCCGACCGCGTCAGGAGCCCGCAGTAGCAGTCCGGTCGCATACCGGCTGGACGCCAGGAGCCTTGCCATCCGCTGCGCCACGACGGTGTTGTCGCGCAGGAGCCGCAGGTACCAGGGCGAACCGCCGAGTGCCTCGCTCACCTGCCGGAACGCCAGCAGGCCCGCATCGGGCTCCGGCGCGTCGGCGAGCCAGCCAAGCAGCACGGGCAACAGCGTGCGCTGGATCGCCGCCTTCCGGGAGACGCCAGCAGTCAGTGCCTCCAGATGGCGCAGCGCCCCGGCCGGATCGAGGTACCCGAGCGCCTCAAGCCGGTCCTCGGCCGCGGCGGGCGTCAGCCTCGTGACCTCGCCGGGCAGCCGCGCCACCGCCTCGAGCAACGGCCGGTAGAAGAGCTTCTCGTGCAGCTGCCTGGCCTGGGTTGCGTGCTGCCGCCACTGCGCCAGCAACTCGGCTGCCGGGTCTCCGGCCGCCGGCTCGCCGCTGATCGGCTCGGCCGGATCCAGCCGCATTCGCCGCAGCGCCCGGCCGATCTGCCTGAGCACCGCCGGGTCCTCCGGCAGCAGGTGCGTGCGCCGGAGCTGGCGCAGCTGCACCAGATGCTCGGCCTCGCGCAGGAAGCGGTAGGCCGACGCCATCGCGGCCGCGTCGGCCCGGCCGACGTATCCGCCAGCGGCCAGCGCCGCGAGTGCGGGCAACGTACCAGGCTGGCGCAGGGAGTCATCGGCGCGGCCGTGCACGAGTTGCAGCAGCTGGACCGCGAACTCGATATCGCGCAGCCCGCCGGGCCCGAGCTTCAGCTCCCGGCCCGCCTGGTCTGCGGGCAGGCCGGCGACGACGCGGCGCCGCATCGCCTGCACGTCCGGCACGAAGTCTTCGCGCTGCGCCGCCGTCCAGACCAGCGGCGCGACGGCCGCCAGGTACTCGGCGGCGAGCGCGGCGTCGCCGACCGCGAACCTGGCCTTCAGCAGCGCCTGGAACTCCCACGTCTTGGCCCAGCGCTGGTAGTAGGCCAGGTGGCTGGCTACGGTGCGCACCAGCGGGCCGTCCCTGCCCTCGGGCCGCAGGTTCGGGTCGACGGCGAACAGCGGTCCTTCCGGGGTGCTCTGCGTGCACACCCTGATCAGCCCGCTAGCCAGCCCGGTCGCCGTCCGCAGCGCGCCAACCTCCACGGCGCTCGGGGCCACCTCCGGGCCGCATGCGGCGCCGACGGGCGCGCCGGCCACGAAGATGACGTCGACGTCGCTGGCGTAGTTCAGCTCACGAGCGCCGCACTTGCCCATGGCGATCACCGCCAGCCGGCAGGCCGTCGCGCCGGGCGGTAGCTCGGAGCGCGCGATCGCCAGCGCCGCGTCCAGCGCCGCCACGCTGAGGTCGGCCAACTCGGCCATCACCGTGTCCAGGGCGATCGCGCCAGTCAGGTCAGCGGCCGCCAGCTGAAGCAGGCGCCGCCGGTAGGCAACCCGCAGCTCGGTCGCGGGATCGCGGCCGCCGATCCTGGCGCGATCGGCGACCGGCTCGTCACTGTCCTGCCCCTGAGCCGCCGTCGCGCCGACCGCCGCCAGCAACTCGGCGCGCGTATCGCTCGCTTGCTCTGGCGGGAACGAGGCGTCACTCGTGAGCAGCCGCCACTCCGCCTGGTGCCTCGCCAAGTGACCGCCAAGAGCCGCGCTCGCGCCGAGCACCGCGGTCAGCCGGTCGCGCAATACGGGATCAGCCCGCAGTGCCGCCAGCAGATCGGGGCCCGGCTGCATCCTGACCAGCCCGGCCAGCGCCTGATCAGGGCTGGCGGCGGCCGCCAGCGCCGACAGCAGTTCCAGGGCCGGGCCTTCTCCGGCCGCAGCTTCGCCGGACCGGGCCGCCTCGCGGAGCTCGGCGAGGAGCTGCACGGCGCGTGCGGTATCCGCAAAGCCCAGTGTCGCGAGCTGGCCGGCCAGGCTTCCGCGGGGCATGCTCACACCTAGCACCGTAGCGAGATTCGGGCCTGCGCTGCGCCGCGCCCTGGCCCGCTCGGATCTGCCTGCCCTCAGATCTGGCCGACGCCGAACTCGGGCTGGTCAAAGCCAGCGGCCAGCGGGTTCCACTGCCGCAGGAACTCGGCCTTGGCGCTATTGGCCAGGCCCGAGTCACTCAGTGCAGCCTGAAAGGAGCTGACCGACAGTGTCGGCACCGGGCATGCGCCGGCGGAGATAGTTCCCAGCCAGGTGGCGAACTCGGCGTCGGCAGCCAACGAGTAGCTCAGCGCGCTCACGAGTTCGGCGCGCAGCTGGCTGCCATCCGGGATCTGCGAGACCGCTGCCCCGGCGACGCTCGTGAGCAGTTCGCCGCGGCTCTGGATCACCTGGTCGAGCCGTGACAGGCCGCGGTCCGGGGCCAGTGTGCAGTCGGCGACCGCATGTGTGGTCGCCTCCAGGAGGGTACGGGTGGCCGCGCTGCGCCGCAGCAGGGCAGTCAGCTCGGTCAGCTGCGTGAGCTCGCTGGTCCCGGCTGGGCTCCTGGCCGTGCGACCGGCCCGGCTGTTGGTCGTTTTCGGAATGGGCGGCATCCTCGGCCGCGTAAGCGCGGCCCGCCTCGGAACCAGGCTGAGGCGATGCCGGCGATCGGGCCCGGCCTGCGGATGCGGCCGATCGCTGCCGCCAGCTCCAGAAGCGATGGCCGCCACGGTCCGGTCATGGACGCGAACGACCTCATACGTCGCCGCCGTCGCGGTCAGCAGCAGCCCGACGATCACCGTGGCAGGCAGCAGCACACGCCACACTTTGCGATGCCGCGCCACGAGCTGCCCCCCGGAGCCCTCTGGGCCGGCTCCCCCGTGCTCAACGCCCGCCCAGGCCGAGCCTATGCTCTGGCCTCGTCGCGGCCGGCAGGAGGTGCGCCAACCGCATCAGCGTCCGCCGGGTCTCTCGCGTCAGTGCTGCCGGGAGCGCAGCATGCGCGGCTAGTTCGGGATCCGGGGCGCGAGCTTCGGCCATCCCACGCAGGGCACGCTGCCGTGCGGCGTCAGCCGCTGGGGAGCGTGGCATGACGGCACCGGCGGGGGGACCCCTGCTATCCGCAGCGTCCCCGGTCGAAGCAGCGAGCGGACGATCAGCAAGACCTTGTCTCCCGGATCCCAGAGGGCGGGCTGCTGACGGCTCCCGATGCTCACGTCGTCAACGTCACAGCCGCCGGTCGAAATGACGACGGCAGGCTGGCCCGTTCGCGCGGGCTCGAGCGTCAGCTGGTAGATCACGGTGATGACCGGGCATGACCTGAGCACCGGCGGTGCTGCGGGCAGCTCCGTCAGCAACGCGTCGATGGCGCCGATGACCGCGCGGGAGGTCGTGGTGACCGCCGATCCAGCCCAGCCACTCACCGCCACCCGGACCGACCGGTACGAGGCCGGCATGCTGTCCTCGGCGCTGGACCGGGCCGGATACCAGATCACCTGCACGTCGGCGCGGAGCAGGGATGATCCACTGCCGGCGCTCACGATCGTGTCGACGAGCTCCATCGCGTAGATCCCGGCGGGCAGCCGCCGCGGCGCGGCGCTGAGAAGCAGCGTCGCCGGGGCGCTGTCGACCGCGCCGAGCTGGCCCGCGCCAGTGGCCACAAGGCCTGACGGGAGATGCGAACGAAGGAACGCGGCCGCAGCCTGCGCCGGCCGCGGCAGGCGATACAGCCGGTACACATCGACCGACTCGGTCGCGCTCAGTACCTGGGCCGGCGCGGCGAGGCCGGCCGGCACTGGCCGCTCGGGCAGTTGCCGGGTGCCGCGCGGCACCACAAGCCCGCTCAGTACCTGCCGCGCTGCCGCCGTCGCCGAGGCCTGGCTGCCCGCCGGGGCCGTCGCGGAAGTGTGACCGCCCGCGTTGGGGTTCTCGGTCGCGCCGTACGGCACGTCGCCGCACCCGTACAGGCAGCCAAGGGCGGCGAGCGTGGCGGCGATATAGGTGACAGCGTGCCTGGATTTCCTGCGTTTCATCGCTGCCTCTGCGGTCCTGATGCGCGGCAGCCCTTGCCGCTGCGCCCGACGGTTGGACGGCGCGCGGGACTGCGCTGGTTCCGCCCGACGGGCAGTTATCTCACAGCACGCCGAGGTAGCGGTCCAGCTCGAACTCGGTGACCTGCCGACGGTACTCGTGCCATTCCTCTCGCTTATTGCGCAGGAAGAAGTCGAAGACATGCTCGCCGAGGGTTTCGGCCACAAGCTCGCTGCCCTGCATGGCGTCGATGGCATCAGAGAGATTCTGCGGCAGCGGGGCGATGCCGAGTGCCCGCCGCTCGGCTGACGTCAGCGCCCACACGTCGTCCTCGGCGCCCGGCGGTAGCTCGTAGTCCTCCTCGATGCCCTTGAGCCCCGCGGCCAGGATCACGGCGAACGCGAGATAGGGGTTGCAGGCCGGGTCAATCGAGCGGAACTCGATCCTGGTGGCATTGCCCTTCTGCGGCTTGTACATCGGCACCCGGATCAGCGCCGAGCGGTTGTTGTGCCCCCAGCAGATGTAGGCCGGCGCCTCGCCGCCCGCTCCCGCGATCCGCTCGGTGGCGCCCCACAGGCGCTTGTATGAGTTGACCCACTGGTTGCACACCGCGGTGATCTCCGCCGCGTGCCGCAGCAGCCCGGCGATGAACGCGCGGCCGACCTTGGACAGCTGCATCTCGGCACCCGGCTCGTGGAAGACGTTCCTGTCGCCCTCGAACAGTGACATGTGCGTGTGCATGCCCGAGCCCGGGTACTCGGTGAACGGCTTCGGCATGAACGAGGCGTACACGCCCTGCTGCAAGGCAACCTCCTTCATGGCCAGCCGGAAGGTCATGACGTTGTCCGCGGTGCTGAGCGCGTCCGCGTACCGCAGATCGATCTCCTGCTGGCCGGGGGCGCCCTCGTGGTGGCTGAACTCGACGGAAATGCCGAGGCCCTCCAGCATCGCGATCGCCTCGCGCCGGAAGTCATGGGCGATGCCGTGCGGGGTGTGGTCGAAGTACCCGCCCGAATCCATCGGCCGCGGCTTGGCGCCGGGCTCTGGCTTTTCCAGCAAGAGGAAAAACTCGATCTCGGGATGCGTGTAGAAGGTGAACCCGAGCCTTGCCGCCTTGGCT
>JASIBJ010000391.1 GCA_030045215.1 Streptosporangiaceae bacterium
CGGGCTGATGTTGACGGCGCCGTCCTGGCGCCGGGCCAGCTGCTGTACCTGCCCGCCGGGCGAGAGCGGGCGAGCGTGACCGCGCCCGCTGGCAGCAGCGTGATGCTGCTCGGCGGCGAGCCCCTCGGTGAGTCACTGCTGATGTGGTGGAACTTCGTGGCCCGCACCCCGGAGGAGATCGAGGCGGCGACGGCTCACTGGCGGGCCGGCGAATTCGGCGAGGTCGGCGGGTACCGGGGCGAGCCGATGCCAGCGCCGGCGCTGGATGTCGCCAGGCTGCGGCGACCGCATGGCTAGAAGCTGCGGCGGCTAGGCAGAAATACTCAGGCCGTTTTGAGTACGTGCGCTCTGCCCGCCGAAGACCCGGACCGGCAGGCTTCGGGCATGGGGAGCCAGACTGAGAACACGGTCACGCCTGGCCGTCCGGTCCGGCGGCCGCCCGGTGTGATCACTGTCGCAGGCCTCGGCCGGCAAACCCGGCGAAACTGTCGTAGCGTCACCCCTATGGTGAGCCAGTTGTGGCGCGCTGTCGCGGTCTACCGCATCGTCACGCTCGCCTACGCGGCCGTCTGGATCCTCCGGGATGAGAGCTACTACCTGCACCCCCTGGGCGGCTTCCTGGCTCTCGCCGTCATGGCGGTCTGGACGATTGTCACCGTCGCCGCGTACTCGCGCCCAGCCGGCCGCAACCGCTGGCTGATCGCGGCCGACGTGGCCGTGGCGACGATCCTGATCATCAGCACGAGGTGGATCGACACCGCGTACCGCATCAACCACGGCGCACCCACGATCCCGGTGATCTGGGCGGCGTCGGCCATACTCGCGTGCGCGGTGGCCGGCGGCCCCTGGGCCGGCATGGCCGGCGCGGTCGTGGTCTGGTTCGGCGACGTCATCGAACGGCGGCAATTCCTGGCCGAGAGCATGATCGCCGGGCTCGTGCTGCTGCTGGTGGCGGGCGGCGTCGGCGGCTACGTCGTCCGGCTGACGCTCGGGGCCGAGGCCGCAGTCGACGAGGCCGCGCGGCGCGAGGCGGCGACCGCCGAGCGCGAGCGGATCGCCCGCGGCATCCACGACTCGGTGCTGCAAGTGCTCGCCCTCGTCAGCAGCCGCGGCCGCGAGATCGGCGGCGAGGCGGCCGAACTCGGGATGCTGGCGGCCGAGCAGGAAAGCGCACTGCGCTCGCTGGTATCCCGTGACAGCGTCGAGCCGGATGCGGAAACTGGCATGGTGGATGTTCGCAGCCTCGTCGAGCCGCTTTCTGACGGTCGCGTCACCATCTCGTGCCCGGCTACGCCGGTGATGCTGCCGCGAGCCGCCGCCCGGGCCCTGAGCGGCGCCACGACGGCGGCGGTGGATAACGTCCGCCGGCACGCGGGCGAGTCCGCCCGCGGCTGGGTCCTCGTCGAGAACGACGGATCTGGCGTGCGGATCAGCATCCGCGACGACGGCGAGGGGTTCCCGGCCGGACGGCTCACGGCCGCCGCCTCGACCGGGCGACTCGGCGTCTCACACTCGATCATCGGGCGGATCCGCGAAGTCGGCGGAACGGCCACGATCACGTCTCGCCCCGGTCGGGGCACCGAGGTGGAACTGCATGTCCCGCAGCCCTGATGACCAGGTCAGCGTCCTCGTCGTCGACGATCACCCCATCTGGCGCGACGCCGCGGCCCGAACCCTCACCGAGGCCGGCTTCCGTGTCGCCGGCACCGCGGGCAGCGGCGCGCAGGCGCTGCGCATTGCCGCCGCGACCCGGCCCGATGTAGTGCTGCTCGATCTCAATCTCCCTGATCATCCAGGTGCCGAGGTAACGGGGCGTCTCCTGGACGCGTTGCCATCTGTCCGGGTACTGATGCTCTCGGCCAGCGGCGAGCGGCAGGACGTGCTTGATGCGGTCACCGCCGGCGCGAGCGGCTACCTGCTGAAATCGGCCGAGGTGCGCGACCTGGTCGACGCCGTCCGAGCCACGGCGGCCGGTCATGCAGTCTTCACGCCGGGCCTGGCCGGCCTGGTACTTGGCGAGTACCGCCGGCTAGCGCAATCAGCGACCGGGCTGGCCGGCCCGGCGACCGCAGGCGGATCGGCGCCCGCGGGCGCGCCCGCTCCGCAGCTGACCGAGCGGGAAACGGAAATCCTGCGCTTCGTCGCGAAGGGCCTGACCTACCCCCAGATCGCCGAGCGGCTGACGGTGTCGCCGCGTACCGTGCAGAATCACGTACAAAACACGCTGAGCAAGCTCCAGCTGCACAACAAGGCGCAGCTCGTCCGCTACGCCCTGGAGAGCGGCGTCGACTGAGCGGGTGGCTCTCTGACCGCCCCGAGCTCTTCCCGGCTGGACTTCAGCAGATCCAGGAGGTGGCTGTACGGCACGTCGGGTCCGGGAGGCGCGGCACCGTCTCGGGCCGCGGTCGCAGTTGCCAGCCCGGCCGCAAGCGCCCGCCGGTAGGGCGCTGACCCGGTGCTCACCCTGGCCACGCCCAGGGCCGTCAGCTGCGCCATGTCCAGGTCTGGCCGCCAGAGCAGGTTGAGCGGCAGCCGGACCTGGTCAGTGACGGCGACTACCGCCGCGGCTTCCCACAGCGCCGGCACGAAGACGCCGCTTGCCCCTGCATCCTCGTATGCCTTGAGCCGCGTGATCGTTTCTGCGAGACGGCTCTCCGGCGGCCCGGCCTGCAGCCAGTAGGTGTCAGTTCGCGCGTTCACGAACAGATTCGGAGTCGCGGCCACGGTCGCACGGACTATCCTCGCCTGCACGTCGGGCGGCCTGAGCCCGCCTTCGGGTGCGGCATCCTCGAGGTTGATCCCGGCGGCCCCGAGGCCCGCCAGCTCGGCCGCCAGTTCGGCCACGGCCGCAGGCTCGTCGCTGTAGCCGCCCTCCAGGTCTATCGTCACCGGCACCCGAAGCCTGGGCACGATCGCCGCCGCGAGCGCCATGGTGTACGCCCGTCCGGTCCCGGCCCCGTCGACCAGGCCGGCGGCCGCGGTCACCCCGAGGCTGGTGGTGCCCACGGCAGGGAAACCGGCCTCGGCCAGCAGCAGTGCGGAGGCGACATCCCAGGCGTTCGGTAGCACGAACGGCCGCCCGCGCTGGTGCAGCTGAGCGAAGGTCCGCGGCCCGGCCATCATGGCCGGGCCACCAGAACTCGAACCGGCACCCTGATGTTCGGCCGCGGCTCGTAATCAACCCGCTGGGCGCTTACCGGCCGCCAGCCCTCGGCGTCGATGACGGTGACGACCTGCCGGGCGATGGCCGTCGCGTGGGCAGCGCCAGGGCATCCGTGCGGGCCGCTGCCGAAGGTTGCGGGCATTCCTGAACCCTGCTCGGCCGTGGCCAAGAAGATCCACACCGAGGATCCCGCAGGCACGGTCGTGTGTGCGATCGCGGTGTCGGCCAGCGCGGTCCGGCGGGTGCACTGCACGGGCGCGTCGTGGCGCAGCACCTGATCTACCCGCTGTGCGGGCGAGCGCAGGTGGCGGCCGTCGCTGCTCCCGGCGAGTACGGCCGACCCGATCAGCGCCGCGGTCGCATCCCTCGCCTGGAACAGGATGCTGATGGCGGCGGCGACCCGCTCCGGGCCGGCGTCCCGCAGGTGCCCGGCGAACAGCGCCTCAAGTTCTGCGGCCGCCGTATCGGCCGCGCCCGGCGGGAGCGTGCGCGGCTGGAGCGCCGGGGTCAAGGCGCCGCATAGTTCGCCGGTCAGGATCGCGGCCCGGTCGGCCTCGGCCGCGTTCAGGCCCAGACCGCGGGCGAGTACCTCGGCGGGCAGCTGGCGGGCCATCGGCATGACGTCAAACGCCGACGTTCGCCGCAGCAGGTAGTCGTGAAGACGGTCTGCGGTGATCCTGACAATGCCGGCTACTGGTGGCAGCAGGCCGGCGGTGATCGCGCGCCTGCGTCGGTGATTCTCCCCGTCGGAGAACCTGGCCATCCTCATGACAAGCTCGGCCGCGGAACCCCTGGCCGTGGCGTCAGCGGGGGCGACGCTGAGGGCGGGTGACGCAAGCGCCGCGGCCACCTCACGATGGCCGGACACTACCCAGGCCCCGTCCCGCTGGTGCGTGCCCATCGATTGCAGCGGTCCGTGCCAGCGGTCCGGCACCGCACTTGTCGCTATCTCCTCAACTGGCAGCTCAGCCAGCAGCTCTGGATGCAGCGGAGTCCTCATGCCGAGCAGAGTAGATCCCAGATAGTGCGGTGCCGACCGAACTATTGCGGGCCTAATGTTCAATGACGAGCACGTAAGCGTCCTGACCTGCGGCGCGGAAAGGAGGGCTCCATGATTTTGTCACCGGAGTCGGTTGCGCGGTGCGCCGCCATGCTGGCCGATCGCAGCCGGGCCGCCATGTGCCTGGCGCTGATGGACGGTCGCGCATGGACCGCCGGTGAGTTGGCGCGGCACGCAGGGATCGCTGCACCCACCGCGAGCGAGCATCTCACCCAGCTCGTCGAGGCCGGCCTGCTCACCGAGGAACGGCAGGGCAGGCATCGCTACCTGCGGCTTGCGGGCCCGGAAGTGGCCCGGCTCATCGAAGACCTGGCGGTCGCCGCCGGTCAGCCTGCCCCGACGCGGTCGCTGCGCGCCGTCCGGGCCGCCGAGGACCTGGCGGCGGCCAGGACCTGCTACGACCATCTGGCCGGGGCTCTGGGAGTCTGGCTCTTCGACGCCATGGTCGCCGGCGGCTTGCTGAGCACGGCCGACGGCCTGGCCGTCACCACCGCCGGCCGATCCTGGTTCATCGACCTCGCCGGGCCCGATGTCCTGCGCCCGCGCCGGTCGCGGCCTCTGGTCCGCGCGTGCCTCGACTGGACCGAGCGCAAGCCGCACCTGGCCGGCGCGCTCGGCGCGGTGCTCCAGCAGCAGCTGGTCGGCAG
>JASIBJ010000392.1 GCA_030045215.1 Streptosporangiaceae bacterium
GTAACCGTCGCCTTCGGGCCGGAGCAGGCCGTCGGCACCCTCGATCCCGATCGCGATTTCGCCGAGCCGTTTGTGGTACTCGCTCCAGAACAGCTTGTTGACCGACGCCTCCGGGCCGGGCTGGCGCCCCTCGGCCAGCCCCGCGAGGGTGCGCAGTCCGCTGAAGCGCATGAGCTGGACCATGCTGTAGGCCCAGGCCATGTGCTGCCGGACGACCGGATCGCTGCTGCTGCCGCGCTTGCGTGCGGTCTCGGCCAGTTCCCAGAACTCGCGCTCGTAGGCCAGGTGCAGGACCGTGGCGCTGCCACCTCGTTCGTAGCCGAGCGTCGTCATCGCGACCCGCCAGCCGTTGTTCAGCCCGCCGATGACGTTGAACAGCGGCGCCCGCACGCCGTCGAGGAAGTCCTGCGCGAATTCGGCCGCACCCGACATCTGCCGGACCGGCTGGTAGCTGACCGCGGGATCGGTGAAGTTGATCAGGACGTAGGAGATGCCAGCGTGCTTCTCGGCTGCGGGGTCGGTCCGGCACAAGACGAACATCATGTTCGCCCGTGCCGCACCCGAGGTCCACAGCTTCTGCCCGGTGATGACGATCTCGTCGCCGTCGACCTCGCCCCTGGTCTGCAGTCCGGCCAGGTCAGAGCCGGTCCCCGGCTCCGAGAAACCCTGGCAGTAGACATCCTCGCCGGAGATGATCCTCGGCAGGAAGTGCGCCCGCTGCTCGGGCGTGCCGTGCACGATGACCGACGGGCCGACCAGGCTCTCGCCCATGCCGCGGATGACCCGCGGCACGCCGGCCCGGTGCAGTTCCTCGTTGAACAAGGCCATCCGCACAGCGTCGAGGCCCCGGCCGCCGAACTCCTCCGGCCATTGCGGGCAGATCAGCCGGGCCTGCGCCAGCTCCTGCTCCCATTGCTGGTAGGCCGGGCTCGCCATCGCCTGGGCCCGCTGCCCGTAGCCGTAACCGCCAGTGACGACGGAGCGGTTCCAGTCGGCCAGCTCGGCCAGGCCCAGCGGGGTGTGCCCGGCGATCCAGTCACGCGTTTCCGCGCGGAACTCCGCGATCTCGGGGCCAAGGTCAAGTTCCATCGAGCCTCCCGGGCGCCGACCGTCGCACCACGTCAGCCGGCCGGGCGGGTCCGGACGGTCTGCTGGCATTTGCACCAATCTTAGAATCCGGTTCTAGAGGAGCACAAGACCGGCCAGGTGCGCACGGGCGGCGTCGGAGTCTTCGGATTTCGGCCGATTTTGAGGGGAACGAGGCGTCTCCGGGGCTGGCAATCGTCCAGCCAGCTCGGCGGTCCTCACGTGCCCCGCGGAGCCGGCTCACGGCCGCGCTGGTCCGTCGGCCATCAGGCGCGACACGTACTCGATGACCGCGTCGATGATCTCAGTCGCCTGCGTCCTGGTCCTGGCCGCGGCGACCTCGCGCGCGCCCTCGCCGATAAGCGAGGTGAGCACTGCCGCGTACAGCCGGTCGAGCGAGGTGTCGGTCAGCCGCAGGAGCGCGTCATTCTGCCGGATCCACTCGTGGCCGCGGTGCCGCCTCATCACCTCGAAGCCGGGCGGGCCGTCGCCGTTCGAGAACAGCAAGGCAAGGTCGCGGCGCTGCCAGCTGCCTTCAAGGAACGCACGGGCCCCGGCCGCGAACAGCTCCGCCGGATCGGTGACGCCCTTCTTCCTCGCAGCGGCGACCGCCGCGCTGGCGGCGTCCTCGTAGGCCTGCTGGTGTTCCTGCCAGAGCGCGAGGAACAGCTCGCTCTTGCCGCCGAAGTGGTGATACAGGCTGCCGACACTGGAGCCGGCCCGCTCGACCACGTCGGCGATGCTTGCCTCAGAAAAACCCTGCCGGGTGAAGACGTCACGCGCCGCGTCAAGCAGGGCCCGCTGAGTCTGGGCCGTGCGCCCCCACTGCCAGGAGCTTGTTCCCGGCTTGCGCGCCTGCGGCTCAGCCATCCTCATGCTCACCGCCTCTTCGGTACTGCCCGACTACCTGGCAGCATCGTGCCACGAGCGCGGCGGTGAGCCGAGTCTCGGGCTGCGAGCACCGCCTCAGTGCCCGGCGAACCCGGTCAGGGCGTGACGATGGCGAAGTCCGGGTCGAACTTCTCCAGCAGCCCGGCGTAGGTCTCGAGCACCGACTGGTCGCCAAACACCGAGATCGTGCCGGAGCCGGCGAGGCTCTTCGCGGTCCTCGGCCGCAGCAGCACGCTCGCCAGCCCGGCCTTCGGCCCGCTCACCGTGAGCTGGGCGTCTGCGTCAGCGCCCGGCCGGGCGTTGAGCACTCCGTGACGGATCGACATTGCCCAGGTCTCCCGGATGTCAGTGAAGGCGAAGTTGGTCCTCAGGTCGACCTTGGCCGCCTTGTCCCCGATGAGGTGCACGGCGGCGTAGTCGAAGAGCAGGTCGACCGGCATCGCCTCGAGAGTGTCCGGGCTCGCGGTAGCGAATTTGGCCGGCAGTACACCTTCGCGCAGCTCGCGGGCCGCGGTGAGGTAGATGCCGCGCCACTGCGGGCCCTCGGCCTGGTAGCCAAGCTGCTCGTACGCGTCAGCCTGCAGGTCGCGGGCCGCCTGGTTGCCGGGCTGAGCGAACACCAGGTGGTGCAGGATCTGCGCGGCCCAGCGGTAGTCGCCCTCTTCGATGGCCCGGTGCCCTTCCGCCATGATCTGCTCGGCGCCGATCAGCTCCACGTAGCGGTGCGCGGTGTCGACGGGGGTATGCGGGTGCAGCGTTACCGGGTCGCCGTCCCACATGCCCAGCTCCTTGGTGAACACGCCGCGCACGTTGTGGTGCAGCGTGCCGTGGTAGCCGCGGCTTGACCACTTACGGCCCAGTTCCTCGGGCAGCTCTATCACCTCGGCCGCCTCCAGCGGCGTGTAGCCCTTGTTGGCCAGCCGCAGCGCCTGGTCGTGGATGTACTTGTAGGTATCACGCTGGGACTCGATGAACGCCGTGATCGGCCCGTTGCCCCACACCGGCCACGTATGCGGACCGAAATGCACCTCAGCCTCGCTGCCCCAGCGCTGCAGCGTCTCGTCGAGAAAGCGCGCGAAGTTGCGGGCGTCCCGCGTGCGGGCGCCACGCAGCGTCTGGATGTTATGCAGGCTGTGGTTGGCGTTCTCGGCACAGGTGAGCGCCCGCAGTTGCGGGATCCAGATGTGCATCTCCTCCGGCGCCTCGGTGTCGGGGGCGTACAGGAACTCGAACGTCAGCCCGGCCAGATCCCGCCGGGTTCCCGACTGTGTTATCCCGTCGGTAGGCGGGATGTAGGAAATGGTTGGCCCAGCCGCCGACGCGATCCCGATCCCGCAGGTGATCATCGCTGTCGGGCCGTGATCCAGCAGGCTGCCGAACGCGTAGGAGGCCCGCCGGGACATCGCGTTCCCCGCGACGACGTTCTCTCCGATCGCGTACTTGCTGAACGACTTGGGCGTTCCGGGCGCGATCACCGGAACCTTCCCCGAGGCGACGTCCGCCTGGTCCACGACGCCCTTGACGCCGCCATAGTGGTCCACGTGCGTATGGGTATAGATCAGTCCCACGACCGGCTTGTCGCTGACGTGCTCGCGGATCATGGCCATCGACGCAGCCGCGCTCTCTACGGCGGCCATGCAGTCGATCACCACCAGCCCGTGGTCACCCTCGACCACAGTCAGGTTGGCGATGTCGTTGTTACGTACCTGATAGAGCCCGTCGGTCACCTTGTACAGACCGCCCTTGCAGATGATCTGCGACTGCCGCCAGAGGCTCGGGTTCACGCTGTCGGGAACGGCGGACTCGCGACGCAGGAAGTCATAGTCCGCCGGGTCGAACACGATCGTGCCCGCCGCGTTGAGCAGCGGACCGGAGAAAGGGGCGATGAACCCTCGCTCGGCATCCGCGAAATCGCGGCGGTCCTCCAGGTCGTGCAGCGCAACCGCCTCGCGATTCGCCGCGATCGTTGCGGGCGCAGGGCCCTTCGGCACATATGGCATGGCAGCCCCCGATCAGCGCAGGCCCGCTCCCGCAACCATCCCCTCCGGACGTGATGGCGCAGCCTCAGCGACCTGCGACGTTTACCTGCGTGCACCTTCCCCGCCCGGCACGTCCCTGACACCATCGGACCAGATTCTGATCCGCTAAGCGGCCGCAAATGTTCGGCAGAGGTCATCCAGGCCGGGCGAGCCCCCATTGGGACATCACCGTTCAATTCATGATGTCAGCCAGGCAAGGGCTTCAGCCTCGTCGGTCCGCCGCCGCGACGGCGCGCCGGGAGATGCGCCACGTGCCGTCAGAGCGGCGGAGCTGCCGAGTGATCACCGCCGAGCAGGATGTGACCATGACCGACTGGATCTTTCAGGGCAACGGCAAGCAGCTTGACCTGGACGCCGCGATCGGCACGTCGCGGCTCCGCGCGTGGCGGACGCCGCGTTACCGCGACCGGACTGCCGCGGGCGACTGCGTCTGGCTGCAAGTGGTGGGACGACACGATCCAGGCATCTACTACTTGGCGACGATC
>JASIBJ010000393.1 GCA_030045215.1 Streptosporangiaceae bacterium
TTGTGCGCATCGGCGCAGCAGCCCGCGTTCGCCGCGGCCCTGTCGCGCAGCCTGCAGCGGGCCATTAACGGCCGCAAGTCCCGCCTTGGATTCGCGGTTTCCGACCCGGGGCTGGATCTGACGTGCTCGCTGCACGAGACATGGCACTTCGACGCGGCCAGCACGATCAAGGTGACGATCATCAGCGCGCTGCTGTATAAGGAGGGCGGGCCGAGCCATCTGACCGCGACGCAGCGAAGCCTGGCCTGGCTGATGATCACTCAGTCCGACAACGATGCCGCAACCGACCTCTGGAACGAGGTCGGCATGACCGACATGCAGCGGTTCCTCGACCGCGCCGGCATGACCCACACCGACCTGAACCTTTCGTGGGGCCTGACGGAGGAGACCGCGCAGGATGAACTCACGCTCCTTCAGTTGATCGCCAATTCCGGCAAGGTCCTGAGCACTGCGTCTCGGCGGTATGTGCTGTGGCTGATGGACAACGTCATTCCCAGCGAGCGGTGGGGCGTTCCGGTGGGCGCGCCCTCCAGTCTCACGGTGGCGGTCAAGAACGGCTGGCTGCCGTACCCGGTGAGCGACGACTGGCACATCAACAGCCTCGGCGTGTTCCGCGGCCACCACATCGTCTACGAGATCGCGATGCTGACCAGCGGCAACTCGACTGAGAACTACGGCATAGGAACAATCCAGGCTGCCGCCCGAGTCATCAACGCCGGCATCGCCAAGGAATAACAGGTTTCGCTTGCGGGGTGCGGCTGGCCTATAGTGCGGCGTGATCAATTCCATGGCGACGACCGGCCCGGCGGCCGCGATGCCGGAGTCTGCGGCCCAGCCGCAGTCGTCGTTCCCGGACTTCAGGTTCGCGCCGAACATCGGCCAGCACGCGGACATCTACGAGCTCGAGAACGACGCCCTTCGCCGCGCCGGGCACGTACTCGCGGCAATGCGGGGACTGGCGCCCTGGGCCGGACGCGCGATCGTGGATCTTGGCTGCGGTACCGGCTACTGGCTGCCTGTCTACGCGGACGACGCCGGCCGCGTCGTTGGCATTGAGCCCGACCCGGCGCTTCGCGCGGCCGCACTGCGCCGCTTGAGCCGGACGGCCCTGGGGCCTGCCGTCGACGCGCTGGCGGGGTCCGCCGAGCACCTCCCGCTCGCCGATGCCTCGGCCGACGTGGTGCACGCGAGGTTCGCCTACTTCTTCCCGCCCGGCACGGAGGCAGGGCTGACCGAGACGCTGCGCGTGCTGAAGCCTGGCGGCCGGCTGGTCGTGGTGGACAACGACTACCGGTGGGGCGAGTTCGCCGGTCTGCTCGCCGCCTCCGCGCAGAACCCGCCGCTACAGACCGCCGCCACCACCGACCGGTGGTGGGCCGAGCGCGGCGCCACCCGGCACGAGGTGCGGTCGGAGCTCCGGTTCGCCAGTCGGGCGGACCTGGCCAAGGTGCTGCACATCGAGTTCCCCGCCGAGGTATCCCGGGCCTGGCTCGACCGGCATCCGGTTGCTACCGGCCTCACCTACGGCTACGTGCTGTTCGCTGTTACCGCCTGAGGCCGATCCAACGGCAGGCCGCGGGCCGGCCGTCGCGGCGACCTGGTCCACGTAACCGCGAGCACGCCGGCGCAGACCAGTGCTGCCCCGAGCACCTGGATCAGCGTCGGCCGTTCGCCTAGCACGACATCCGCCAGTACCAGCGCGGCGGCTGGCTGCAGGAGCAGGAGCAGGGATGACATGGCGGCGGGCAGCCGCGGTAGGGAAGAGGTGATCAGGAGCCAGCCGACCGTCTGGCTCATGAGAGCCAGGATCAGCAGCCAGCCGAATGACGGCCAGGGGATGTGCAGCCGCAGGCCGCCGAAGGCCAGCCCGAGCAGCAGCGAGCCGACCGCCGCCGCGGCCGTCGCGTCCGCGAGCTGACCCGCGATGTGCCGGGCTGGCCCCGCCGCCTGGCGCAAGATCAGCAGGAATCCGGCGTAGGCGGCCGAGGTACCCACTCCGTAGCCGATGCCGGCCAGCGGGTCGAGGCCGGCCGCCCTGCCGCCGACAAGACCGGACACGAGCACGACGCCCAGGAACACGACCGGCAGCATGATCAGGTACCGTCGGGCGGGCCGCTCCCCAAATAGCAGCCAGGCCAGGACGCCGACGAACAGGACCTGCAGGTTTCCGAGGACGGTCGCCACGCCGGCGCCCACGTCGGCGATGGAGTGGTTCCACAAGATCAGGTCGACGGCCAGGAACAAGCCGGCCACCCAGGCGCTGAGCCGGCGCCTCAGCGGCCGCGGCCCGTTCTTCCGCTGCTCCAGCACCGCCAGCAGCACGAGCACCGGCAACGCGAGCACACAGCGATAGAAGGCCGTCGTCGCCGGCCCCGCGTTGGCCAGGGTCACCAGGATGGCCGAGGACGAGATGCAGGCCGCGCCGAGAGCGGCTCGTGCTACCGGCCGCCCCGAGAACCCGGACGAACTCGCGAGCCCGGATGAACTCGCGAGCCCACCAGCCTCTTGAGCGCGAGGTCCGCCCGTGCTGTCTGCCGGTTCCCGGCCCGGCGCAGGGGCTGGAACGTTGGCTGTCAGGACTGTCTTGTCGTACGGTACTGACATGGCCAACACTCTAGGCCGGTCGCCTGACAGGAGTCAAAGTCATTTTGATGCTGACCAGCTGGAGGCGATGACGGGCTGCGCTGAGCTCATCAACTCGGGCCGGTCATCCGACGGCGACCTGCTGCCCGACCTTCAGGCGGTGCAGGCGTTTGCCGATCGCTACGCCTTCTACGGAGTACCGGGCACTCGCGGCGACGTCACACGGCTGCACGGCTATCGCACCCGGCTCGACGAGATCGCCGTCGACTGCGGGGAGCACGCGGTCGGTGCGGCGATCGAGAAACTCAACGCGCTGCTGGCCCAGACCGGAGCCAGCCCGCAGATCGCTGCCCACGACGGTCGCGGGCCCCACCTGCACGTGTCGAGGCCTGAGTCGCCACTTGCCGACCGCATGGCGGCTCACTTCGCGATGGGCCTGGCCTGGCTCGTGGTAGCCGGGCAGGCAGGCAGGATACGCAGCTGCGATTCTCCGAGCTGTAACAGCGTCTTCGTCGACCTGTCAAGGAACCGCTCGCGCCGCTACTGTGACAGCCGCACCTGCGGCAACCGGCTGCACGTAGCCGCTTACCGGGCCCGCAAGCTGGCCGGGAGCTGACCTCGGAGCTAGGACTTCGGCTTGAGGCTCGCCCAGCTCGTCGGGTAGTTGGAGGGCAGGGTTCCATAACCGGACTCGCCGTAGTTGGGTCCGGCGGGTACGCCGAGCGTCTGCAGCAGGCTGTCGAAGTTGAGCCCGACCTCGGTGGGGAACGGGCCGCCCCCGCTGACGCCGCCGGCCACCGGGAGCTGCGACTCCGCGGAGAGGCCATCCGGCATCGCCCAGCCGGTCTCGATCCCGGCGCTGCCGTTGAACATGTTGGCGATGACGGTGGAGGAGGTCACCTT
>JASIBJ010000394.1 GCA_030045215.1 Streptosporangiaceae bacterium
GCCGATGGAGCGCAGGCGACGGCGGAGCCCGGGCGGAACGCTGCCCGGCGCGCCATCGAGCCGACCGCGGCCGTGAGCAGTTCGTCGCGGCGCAGCGCGGGCGCGCCGCCGATCAGAGCTTGGTGCAGCGCGCTCAGGTTGCGGGCGAGCACCGGATCGCTGTGTACGGGCTCAGCAAACAGCGGCAACCGGGCCGGCCGGCCAGTAATGTCGGCCAGCACGGCCGCGGCCAGGCCAGTACCGATGTGGATGATCCGGTAGGTGAAACCGAACTCGTCAGCAGGGTGCCCGTCGTGTGGATCATCGGGATTAAAAGCCATCACCATGCCGGTAACGCTCGTGTGCCCGGCGCCCCGGCACCGGAAGGACTGGGCGCCGTCCTCGGTGACTCCGAAGGAGTAGCCCTCGTGGCTGTGCCGGTGGTAGACGTGCCGCTCGAAGTGCGCGTACATCGCCTCCAGCGGCGTGTCAGCCGACCGCCAGTAGCGGCTCCAGTCGTCGGGCATGCATCCATACTCGCGCAGGCCGGGAGCAGGTTGCACCGCACCAGCGTTCAATACCGCCCGCGGGGCGCCGCGGCAGACTGCGAGCATGCGATTCGAGACGAAGATCGCCATTGTCGTGCGAGCGGACCTGGCCGCCTGGCAGAAGCTCAACGTGACCGCGTTCTTGGCCAGCGCCGTGGCCGGCGGCAAGCCCGAGGTCATCGGCGAGCGTTATCAGGACGAAGCGGGCAATGACTACCTGCCCATGTTCCGCCAGCCCGTCCTGGTCTACGGCTCTACCGGGGCGGAACTCGCCACGGTCCACGCGCGGGCGATGGCCCGCCACCTCGACGTCGCCGTCTACATCGAGGCGATGTTCAAGACCGGGAACGACGACGACAACCGGGCGGCGGTGCTGGCCGCCGACGCTGACAGCCTCCCGCTCGTCGGGCTCGCGATCTACGGCCCGCGGAACGCGCTGGACAAGGTGCTGAAGGGCCTCAACCTGCACCCCTGACGAGCCGATCGCGCACGGTATCCCGATCGTCTCGCAGGATGCGGCGACGACCTCGTGCCTACCGTCGAAGTCAGCCGATCGCGGTCAGAGGCCGATCCTGGTGGCCAGCCGCTCGCGGTGCAAGGTGGCGTCGCCGAGGAACAACTCGCTGGCCTTGGCCCGCTTGAAGTACAGGTGTGCGTCGTGCTCCCAGGTGAAGCCGATGCCACCGTGGATCTGGATGTTCTCGGCGGCAACGTGGAAGTACACGTCGGAGGCGTACGCCTTCACCAGCGCGGCGACGACCGGGATCTCGGCGGAGTCCTCGGCCAGTGCGGCAGCGGCGTAGACGACAGCCGAGCGCAGCGACTCGACTTCTAGCAGCAGGTCGGCGCAGCGATGCTTGATCGCCTGGAAGCTGCCGATCGGCCGGCCAAACTGATGCCGGACCTTCGCGTACTCCACCGCCATGTCCAGCGCCCGCTGCGCTCCGCCGAGTTGCTCGGCCGCCTGCGCGATCGCGGCGATGTCAAGGATCCGGCTGAGCAGGGCCTGGCCTGCCCCGTCCGTGCCGATCAGGGTCGCGGGCACGGCGGAGAAGTCCAGCCGGGCGAGCTTACGGGTCTGGTCGAGTGTAGGCAGCGGGGTCCTAGTGAGCCCGTCGGCGTCGGCCGGCACCGCGAACAGGCTCAGCCCTGCGTCTGTCCGGCCGATGACCAGGATGAGGCCAGCGGTGTGACCGTCGAGAACGAAGCTCTTGCGCCCGTCAAGCCGCCAGCTGCCGACGCCGGATGCCGCGCCGGCCGACGCCAACGTGGCGGTCAGCCGGGTTGCGTCCGGCTCCCACGACCCGTCCTCTTCGGTGAAGGCCAGCGTCGCGATCAGTTCACCCGAGGCGATGCCGGGCAGGTAGGCCTTCTTCGCGGCCTCGTCCCCGCTGGCCAGCAGCGCATTGGCGGCCAGCACGGCGCTGGCGAGGTACGGCCCTCCATACAGCGCCGCGCCGAGTTCCTCCAGCACGATCGCCTGCTCGGTGAACGTGAACCCCGACCCGCCGTACTCCTCGGGGATCGCGATGCCCTGCAAGCCGAGTTGCTGGCCCGCTATGTCCCAGACTGCGGGATCGCCGCCGTCGGCGGCGTCCATGAGCGCGCGCACCGCCGTTATCGGCACCCGGTCGGCCAGGAACCGCCGGACCGATGCGCGCAGTTCCTGCTGCTCAGCGCTGACGCCAAGGATCATCTGCCCGGCTCCGTTCCGTTAGCGGGATAGTGATCGTCGCCATCCGGGCGGGTCACCACCAGGACGTCGAGTGCCTCGATCTGATCACCCCGCACCCACAGCGGGTTGACCTCACAGGCGCGCAGCCCTGGCACCGAGACTGCCACCTCTGCGATGTCGCTGATCACCTTGGCCAGGGCCTCCAGGTCGGCCGGGGCCGAGCCACGCCCTCCGGTCAGCAGGGGCAGGCCGCGGAGTTCGCCGAGCATGCGGCCGACCTCGCCCGGGTCGACCGGCAGCACGCGCAGGCTGACATCGCGCAGCAGCTCGACGAAGATGCCGCCCAGGCCTACGGCCAGGACCGGGCCGAAGCCCGGATCGACGCTCACCCCCGCCAGCACCTCGACCCCGCCGGTGCGCATCGTCGTCACCAGCGCCGAGCCTGAGTCGTCCCCGGCCCGTGCGGCGGCGGCGGTAACCCGCGCGTACGCGGCCCGGATCTCCTGGTCCGAGCGGAGCCCGAGCGCCACGCCCCCGATATCGGACTTGTGGGTGATCCGGTGCGAGTTGATCTTGACTGCGACGGGCCGCCCGACGAGGGACGCGGCCTCTACGGCCTCGTCGGCCGACCGCGCCAGCCGGCCGGGAACCACGGGAACCCCGGCGCCAATGAGCAGTTCCCTGGCCCGAAGCTCGGACCAGAACGTGGCCGCGGGTGCCGCGGACCCGGGCGAGTCTGCCGGCCGATGCCAGGCCGGCAGCAACCGGACGCGGCCACGGCCTTCCTGCCAGCGCAGCGCGTTCCCGAGGGCACGCACCCCGAGTTCCATCCCGCTGATCAGGTGGACACCGTGCGGGTCCAGCAACTGCCGGGTGTATGCGCCGATGTCCACGCAGGTCAGGGTCATCGGTATGGCCGGGATCGGGGCCGTGCGGACTCGCCGGGCGACCCAGTCGATGCGGGACTCCAGGAGCGCCGCCAGCCTCTCATCCGGCAGGCGTGCCTCCGGCACGGTGAAGCCGGTAAAGAGAACGAAGTCGAGCCCGGGATCGGCCAGCGCGGCATCGAGCGCGTGGTCGATCGCGGTCAGCGGAGAAGTGCGGGCGTTGGCCAGTACGTAGCCGGTCACGTCCAGCGGGTTCCTGGCGGCCGCGAACGATGGCAGGTGCGCTGCGATGGCGTCGGTGGTAGCCGGGGCGAACGGCGGTATCTCAATTCCCTGTTCGCTGGCCCGGTCGGCAATGATATCGCAGGCCCCGCCCGACGCCGTCAGCACGCCCATCCGCCGGCCGCGCGGCACCGGGTGGTAGCCGAGCAGCGACGCGGTCGTCAGCAGTTCCTCGACGCTGTCGACCCGGATGATGTTCAGCTGGCGCAGGGCCGCGTCGACGACTTCGTTGTCGCCGGCGACCGCGCCGGTGTGCGCGAGTGCCGCCTCTTGCCCGGCCTGGCTGGTCCCCACCTTGAGCGCCACGATCGGCTTGCCCGCCTGGTCGGCCCGCTGCGCGGCGGCGCTGAAGGTGGCCGGATCGCCGATCTCCTCGAGGAACAGGCAGATGACCCTGGTCTGCTCGTCGGCGACGAGGTAGTCGAGCACGTCCGCGGT
>JASIBJ010000395.1 GCA_030045215.1 Streptosporangiaceae bacterium
AGTGAATGTCGGCAATCACCGGGATCTGGGACTTACGGGCGATCTGCGGCAGGGCATCCGCGTCGTCCTGTGACGGCACCGCCACCCGGACGATCTGACAGCCGGCCGTGGTGAGCTGCGCGATCTGCTGGAGCGTAGCGTTCACGTCGGCGGTCAGCGTCGTGGTCATCGACTGCACCGACACCGGCGCACCGCCGCCCACGGGGACGGCGTGCTTGCTCTTGCCCACCATGATCTGCCGGGATACCCGCCGGGTCGCGAGTGGCGCCGGAGGCATCTGAGGCAGGCCTAGATCTACTGTCATCGTGCGATCTCCGCTTTTACCTGGCTATACCTGAAGGTGGACTGGGTTGAAGATGTCGGCCGCAATCAGCAGCGTCCCGACACCGACGAGGACGGCAAAGACGAGCAGGCTCACTGGTACGAGTTTCTGTATGTCGACGAGGCCGGGATCGGGCCGGCCGAAGAGCCTGGCGAACCAGGCCCGGACGCGCTCATAGATCACGACCGCCAGGTGACCGCCGTCGAGCGGTAGCAGCGGCAGCAGGTTGAACGCCCCGACGAAGATATTAAGCGAGGCGATCAGGTACAGCACGAGCCAGATCTTGGCCTGCCACGGGATGGCCGCCTCGACCACGTCGCCGGTCACGGCGCCCACGCCGACCACGCTGCTGACCTGGCCCGCCGGCGTCCTGGCCCGGTCCTTGGCGAACAGGTCAGGGATTGCCGCCGGCAGCTTGCCGATCGCCTGAACCGACGAGGTAATCGTGCCGGCGAACTGGGTGCCTGCGAACCCGATCGCGCTGAAGGGATTCTGCCGTTCATACGCGACGGCGGACTCGACCCCGAGGTAGGGCACGGAGTCGCCCGGGATGGACGCGAGTGTGACCTGAAGGTGCACGTCCCGCCCGTCCCGCTTGACAACCATCGGAAGCTTCACGTGCGCAGGCTGCGATTTCAGCACGGTACGGAGCTGATTCCAGTTGGCTATCGAGTGGCCGTCGATGGAAATGATCGTGTCGTTGGCCCTGACTCCGGCCATCTCGGCAGGCGTCTTGGCATGCCCGGCGCCCGCGCACGGGCTGTTGCTGTTGAGTGCCGCGTTGCTGACCGGGACGCAGGAAGCGAGCGCGCTGACGTCGTTGGTGCTCGTCTGCTGCCCGACGGCGACGGCGAGCACGAACAGCAGGAACAAGGCCAGCACGAAGTGCATGAACGACCCCGCGGCGAGCACGATGATCCGCTGCCAGCCCGGCTGTCTGCGGAACGACCGAGGCTCGTCGGCGACGTCGATCTCTTCCATCGACGTCATTCCGGTGATCTTCACGAAGCCGCCGAAGGGCAGCGCCTTGACCCCGTACTCGGTCTCGCCGCGCATCATTGACCACAATGTCGTGCCGAAGCCCAGGAAGAACTGGGTGACCCGCATGTGGAACTTCTTGGCCGTCAGGAAGTGCCCGAGTTCGTGCAGCATGACCGAGATGACCAGGGCCACCACGAAGATGGCGACGCCGAGCAGGAAGGCCAGGTGGCTACGCGACAGGAGGACCACTGCGGCGAGCAGGGCGATCACGAGGATCGCTATCCGGGCACGCCTGAGCCCGGCGAGCAGGCCGCGTGACCCGTTCATGCAGCGCTTGTCCCTTCCCCGGCCCCGCTCAGCTCCCTAGCCCGGCTGCGCGCCCAGGCGTCGGCGGCCAGCACGTCGGCTAGGTCAACGGCCGCTCCGGCAGGATCGTGACGTTCCGAGACTACCTGGGCCACGGTGTCGACGATTCCGGCGAACGGGATTCTGCCCGCCATGAACGCGGCCACGCATTCCTCGTTCGCAGCGTTGTAGACCGCCGGCATGGTCCCGCCTGCCGATCCGACCTTTCTCGCCAGGGGAACGGCAGGGAACGCCTCCTCGTCCAGCGGCTCGAAGGTCCAGGTGTGCGCGGCGGTCCAGTCCACTGCCGGAGCCGCGTCAGGGACCCGGTCGGGCCAGCCGAGGGCGAGCGCTATCGGGAGTCGCATGTCGGGCGGGCTGGCCTGGGCCATCGTGGACCCGTCGGCAAACTCCACCATGGAGTGAATGACCGACTGGCGGTGCACGACGACCTCGATCTGGTCAAATCCGACGCCGAACAGCAGGTGCGCCTCGATCACCTCCAGGCCCTTATTGATGAGGGTCGCGCTGTTGATCGTGATCACCGGGCCCATATTCCAGGTCGGATGCGCGAGCGCCTGCTCGGGCGTCGCGGTCGCAACCTCGGATCGGCTGCGATGCAAGAACGGCCCGCCGCTGGCCGTTATCACCAGTCTCCTGACCTCAGCTGACCGTCCGCCGCGCAGGCACTGTGCGATCGCTGAGTGTTCGGAGTCCACCGGAACGATCTGGCCTGGCGCGGCCCGGCGGGCCACCAGCGGCCCGCCCATGATCAGGGACTCCTTGTTGGCCAGGGCCAGCACCCGGCCGGCATCCAGCGCGGCGAGCGTGGCGGTCAGGCCGACCGCCCCGGTCACCGCATTGAGAACTACGTCACATGGCCGGCCGGCCAGCTCGGCGATCCCCTCCTGGCCCACCAGCAGGTCGGGCAGCTTGCGCCGGCCGTGTGCCGCCCCGGCCTGGGCGGCCAGCGCCTCGCCGACGGCGCCGACCGCGTCCGGATTGGCCACCGCCACCATTTCCACCCCGAACTCCAGAGCCTGGCTGGCCAGCAAGCCCGGGTTCGCGCCGCCGGCCGCGATCCCGGTCAGCCGGAACCGGTCGGGGTTGCGCCGGATGACATCGGCGGCCTGCGTGCCGATCGACCCGGTTGAGCCGAGCACGATGACGTCTCGGGCAGGCCCGGTGTGTTCGGCCGGCGGCGGCGAGTTCATTTCGCCATTCTCCCCCGGCGCACGTGACTGGCGCACGCGGTGAGTACCGTGAGAGCCGTGAATCCCCTGGATGGCCTGACGGGCGCGTCATCTCCCGGCGGGCCGACATGACCGAGCTCGCCGTGCCCGCGGCGGCCGGCACCGAGCACGGCCAGCCCGCCGAGTCGCCTGAGCCGGCGGCCCGGCAGCCCGAGCCGGCCGGGCGGAAGTCTGATCCGCCTGGGCAGCAGCCGGACTGGCCGGACTCCGACCGGCTTGATCAGGTCCTGGCCCAGCTGGCGGCGCTGCCGCCGCTGGTGTTCGCGGGCGAATGCGACCAGCTGAGGACTCGGTTGGCCGCTGTGACCAGGGGCGAAGCCTTCGTGCTGCAGGGCGGGGACTGCGCCGAGACGTTCGCCGGGGCCACGGCCGACGCCGTGCGGGGCAAGCTTCAGACGATCTTGCAGATGGCCGTCGTGCTCACCTACGGGGCCAGCGTGCCGATCGTGAAGATCGGCCGCCTGGCCGGCCAGTTCGCCAAGCCCCGCTCCCGGCCGACCGAGATCCGCGACGGGGTCGAATTGCCTGCCTACCGGGGTGACGCGGTCAACGGATTCGAGTTCACCGCGGCGGCCAGGACGCCCGACCCCGAGCGGCTGGTGCGCGCTTATCACTGCGCCGCGGTGACCCTGAACCTGTGCCGGGCGTTCACGACCGGCGGGTACGCGGACCTGCATCAGGTACATGCGTGGAACCAGGACTTCGTCCGGCAGAGTCCCTCCGGTCAGCGCTACGAGGGCCTGGCCACGGAGATCGAGCGCGCGCTGTCATTCATGCGGGCCTGTGGTGCCGACCCGGACGAACTGCGCACGGTCGAGTTCTACTCCAGCCACGAGGCCCTTCTGCTGCCCTACGAGCGCGCGCTCACGCGCATCGACCCGGCCAGCGGCGGTACCTACGACCTGTCTGCGCATTTCCTCTGGATCGGCGAGCGGACTAGGCAGCTGGACGGCGCGCACGTGGACTTCGCCAGCACCATCCGCAACCCGGTCGGCGTCAAGGTTGGTCCCACCGCCACGCCCGACGGCCTGCGGGAGCTGATCCGCAGGCTCAGTCCCGACGGCGAGCCGGGCCGGCTCACGCTGATCACCAGGCTCGGCGCCGCGCATATCCGCACCCTGCTGCCGCCGCTGATCAACGCGGTGACGGCCGAGGGCATCCCGGTGGCGTGGGTCTGCGATCCGATGCACGGCAACACGTTCGAGGCACCGAGTGGCCACAAGACCCGGCGCGTTGAGGACATCCTGGACGAGGTGCAAGGCTTCTTCGAGGTACACCGGAGCCTCGGCACCCACCCTGGCGGCATCCACATCGAGTTCACCGGGGACAACGTCACCGAGTGCGTCGGCGGCAGCCACTCGATCATCGCCGAGGACCTGCACCAGCGCTATGAGACGGCATGCGACCCGCGGCTCAACCGCAGCCAGTCGCTGGACCTCGCCTTCACCGTCGCCGAGAGCTACCGCCGCTAGCGACGCGAACCCGCCGGCACTGGACTGCGCAGGGCAGCCTCCCGCTTGAATTTGCTATCGTCCCGGCGTGCCCGAGATTCACGGACATCGAGGCGCACGCGCGCTCGCGCCAGAGAACACGCTCCCCGGCCTTGCCTGCGCGCTGGCCATCGGCGTTGACGCACTCGAGTTCGATGTCACGCTGGCGGCCGACGGCAGCCTGATCTTGGCTCATGACCTGGTCGTCGACCCGGTCACCATCCTCGACACCGGACCGGCCAGCCCCGGCGACCCGCAGTTTCCCTACGTGGGAAAGCGATGGTCGGACCTCACGCTCGCGCAGATCGCCACACTCGACGCCGGCGACCGCCGGCCCGCTTCCCCCTTTGAGGACACGTTCGAGGCGGTTCCCGGCACCGGTGTTCCGACGCTCGACCAGGTCTGCCGCCTGATGAGGGAGTCCGGCGCCGACCGGGTCACGCTCTCGGTCGAGCTGAAAACCAATCCGTCGTGGTCTGGCGCGGACGTCCGGCGGCTGACCGAAGGCGCGCTCGCGGTGCTGGCCGCGCACGGCCTGGCCGGCCAGGCCAGGATTCTCGGCTTCGACTGGCGGGTGCTGCGGGCGGCGCAGACCGCCGACCCGGACGTGCCCACGGTCGCACTGGTCGAGCCGACGACCTGGGTTCCGGGCTCGGCCTGGCTGGCTGGCCTCGATCCGGCGGCCTACCCGGTCGGCATGGACGTCGATGGCCAGGGCGGTGCCGGGTTCGTGGCCGGCGCACGTGACAGTGGCGCCGCTTGGCTCTCCCCCTGGGAATCCATGATCGGCGCCCGCACGGTTGCAGCGGCGCACGAGACGGGTCTCGGGGTTATCGCCTGGACGGTGAATGGCCTGGACCGCATGACCGAGCTCATGCGGATCGGCGTCGATGCCATCGTGACTGACCGCCCGGACCTGCTCAGGCAGGTGGCCGAGGGTCTGGGCGAGCGGGTGCCGGCCGCATGCGCGCTTCCCTGGCCCGGAGGCGTCCCCGGCTGGGCGCCGCAGGCCCTGGCTCGCCAGTGAAGACGGCGATCCCCGCCTGCTGAGGCGGTGACCACTGGCGAGCCGGCGTCGGCCGAGCGCTACCGCTAAGCGCCGCGCTGGTCGCGGTCCTGCCAGGTGCACACGCAGACCTCGTTGCCCTCAACGTCGGCGAGGACCCAGAAGGAACGGGCCTCGGCGTCGCTGACCAGCACACCCCCGGCGTCCAGTGCCGCCCTGATCCTCGGCTCCGCCTCATCGTGCGCCACCGTGATATCGAAGTGGATCCGGTTGCGCTGCGGGCGGGGCTGGTCCATCTGCTGAAACCAGACGGCCGGCAGCTGCCCGGCGGGATCGACGATCGCGTCCTGAGGCCCGTCGTGGACCGGCTCGTCGGCGTAGCCGAGGACGGCCTTCCAGAAGGGCCGGATCGCGACGATGTCCATCGCGTCGATCGCCAGTTCCAGCATCTGGACCGGCCGCTGATAGTCGGCGGTCACCGGCGGGGCCACCGTCGCGCCGATCCCGGTGAGCGCGGCGGTAATAGCCCCGGCGAGTTCGGTGTCGAGCCGGGTCGCCCACGTAACCTGCCGGTCGCTCAGCGAAAGCTCCACCCGGTCGGGCCGCAGGTCGACGTGCAAGTGCCCATCGGCGTGCTCGCCGCAGGCCGCACTCGCGAACGCCGCGATCGAAGCCGCCTGGCCAAGCGAGCCGACCGGCACGGACGCGGCCAGGGTCCCGCGCAGATACCGCCAGCCAATGGACTCGACGGCCTGCGACGCCGCCGCTCGCGTCAGGCGCTCATCGGCCGCCTGCCCGAGGTCCTCCACCGCTGCCTCGCCCGCGGTTGCGTGCTGCTCGCTCATTCTCGGCCTCCTGGTCGTGGTAGCCAGGATCGTGCATGGGTACGACAGTCAGCCGGGTACCGGCCGGAGTCTCCTGGGGATGAGTTTGCCCGCCACGCCAGCAGCGCGACCTCGCCTGCTCAGAGCGCTGCAAAAGCCAGGCCGCGGGGGCGGGCTTTGCCCGCCCCCGCGGCCTGGCGCGTAACTAGCGGAGAACTCCTGACCCTGCGCTGAGAGTCGTCAGCCGCTGAGTTCGGAGTAGATCTGCTCTGCCACCGACGGCACCACATCGGAGTCCGTCACGGCCGGCTTCTCGAAGTTCTGCGAGTAGAAGTCGGCCGCCTCGACCGGGTCGCCGATGCCGTTGAGCTGCTGCACCAGCGACTGCCCGATCTCGCTGGAGTTGTAGTACAGCAGGTCCGATAGCTGCGTCATCATGTCCTGCGCGGCATTACCCGTGATGATGTTCGCGTTGGGCGCGGCCGAACCGATCGGCGTCCAGCCGATCAGGCCCCCGCCGCCGGTCCCGACCGACTCGGGGTTGCCGGCCGACTCGCCGTCCACGCACGAGGCAACCCCGGCGGCCGCGGCGTCCGAGTAGCCGTTCTCGACCAGGTACTGGCCAACGGCCAGCAGGTAGTTACCGCTGGAGATGTCCTGCTGCACCGCTGCGCTCAGGCTCGCCGAGCTAGATCCCGACGACTGGGACTGCGCTGAGGCCTGCTGGCCGCCCGCGCTCTGCTGGCCGCCCGCGCTCTGCTGGCCGCCCGCGCTCTGCTGGCCGCCCGCGCTCTGCTGGCCGCCCGCGCCCTGCTGGCCGCCCGCGCCCTGCTGGCCGCC
>JASIBJ010000396.1 GCA_030045215.1 Streptosporangiaceae bacterium
CTGATCACGGCCTCGCGCAGGTCCACAGGCTCGAGCACGACGACGTCAGCGCCGAACGAGGCGATGTGCTCGGCCGACCAGCCGATGTCGGAGAAGGGCACCTCGACCAGGTCCCAGCCGGGCTCTGCGTCCGGCTTGCTGCTGACCGCGTGGCGCCGCAGTCCATGCCCCGCACCGGACCGGATCCGAAGCCGGCAGGTTTGCGGCGGCGGGGCATCGGTGTGATCCCAGTCACGCACCGCGGCCCGCACATCGGTATCGGGCGGCACGGTCACCGACCCGGCCGGGCCGGTGAGCTGAACCTGGCCGAGGATGCGACTCAGCCGGAAGACCCGCTGTTCGCCTCGGTCGCGGTCGTGGCCCACGACATACCACCGGCCGTGCCTGTTCACCACGCCCCACGGCTCAAGCTGGCGCACCTGCGGGGTACTGCGGCCCGGCGCGAGGTACTCGAACGACACCGGCCGGCGATCCCTGACGGCCTCCCACAGCGGGCCGAAGGCAGCCTCGCCGGTCTGCAGCCGGGGCTCGATACCGGGCTGGGTCATGTCTTCTGCGTCGATCCCGGCCGCGCGGAGCTTGAGCAGGGCTCCCTCGGCGGCGCCTGCGAGCTCGGCCCGGCGCCAGACTCGCGCGGCGAGGCCAAGCACGGCCGCCTCGTCCGGCTCCAGCCGGATGTCGGGCAACTCATAGGCCTGCCGCGAGATCCGGTAACCAGGCTCGTCCTCGCCACCCGCGTTCATCCCCGTCTCCAGGGGGATGCCCAGCTCGCGCAGCTCATCCTTATCCCGCTCGAACATGCGCTTGAATGCATCGAATGAGTCCGGATAGCCGGGTACGGCATCCCTGATCTGGCTGGCCGTCAGGTACCTGCGCGCCGACAGCAGGCAGACGACAAGGCTGAGGAGCCGCTCGGTCTTCCGCCGGGACATCGCCTTCCTTTCCCGCCACCGACGCTACCCTGCCGGAGTGATCAGGTGGCGTAGTGGCGAGGTTTCCGCCCTCGGCAGGTCGTGGCCGGGCGCGATCGAACTTGAGGTCGCCGTCGACGGCGAGTCAGGCCGGACAATCCGGGCACTGGCTTACCCGGCGCTGACCGGGACACCGCAACCGGGCGATCGGGTCCTGCTCAACACGGGGGCACTAGATCTCGGCCTGGGCACCGGAGGCTACGCACTGGTAGTCGCCGTCCCTGACCGGCTGCCGCCCGACCGGCCCGGATCTGGCCACCTGATCAAGGCCAGGTACACGCCGCTGCAGGCCACCGTGCTCGGGGCCGACGAGCAAGGCTCGGAGTACCACGACATCCTCCGCGAAGCCGACGATCTCGGCGGGATGCCGGTCGTCGTCGCCGATCTGCACTCGGCCCTGCCCGCGGTCCTCGCGGCCTACCGCGCCGCCCGGGTGCCGGCCGAGCCAACTCGCCCCGCCCGGCCAGCCGGCTCAGCCCAGCCGCCCCAGTGGACCGGCGACGCGCCAGCCCCGGTCGTCGCCTACGTAATGCTCGACGGCGGCGCCCTGCCGGCCTGGTTCTCTCGCTCCGCGGCCGCCCTGGCCGACCTCGGCTGGCTGGCCGGGACCATAACCGTCGGCCAGGCCTTCGGGGGTGACCTGGAGGCCGTCACCCTGCACAGCGGGCTGCTAGCGGCCAGGCACGTGCTCGGCGCCGAGATGGCCGTGGTCGCTCAGGGACCAGGCAACCTCGGCACGGGCACCCGCTGGGGCTTCTCCGGGGTGGCCTCGGGCGAGGCGATCAACGCCGCCGCGGTGCTTGGCGGCAGGCCGGTCGGCTCCCTGCGGGTGAGCCAGGCCGATCCGCGGGAAAGGCACCGAGGCATTTCGCACCACAGCCTCACCGCCTACGGACGAGTCGCGCTCGCCAGGGCCGACATCGTCGTGCCCCAGTTGCCCGGCGAGTTCGGCGCGGGACTGCTGACCGCCGCCCAGGCGCTGGCTGGCCGCCACAACGTCGTCCGCGTCGACGTGGCCGGCCTGGCCGAGGTGCTCAGGGACTGCCCGGTCCCGCTGTCCACCATGGCCCGTGGCCTAGACGAAGACCCGGCCTATTTCCTTGCCGCGGCGGCGGCCGGCCGGCACGCAGCCGGCCTGCTCACGCCCGCCCCAAGTGGGCCGGGCCCGAACACGCAAGGCAACACGGGCTCAGCTTGACGGTGACTGGGCGCCCACGATGTCGATGACGAACACGAGGGTGTCGTTCTTCTTGATGCCAGCGCTGGAGTTCCCGCCATCGGGCCCGTAGCCAAGCGCCGGCGGGATGACCAGCATCACCCGGCTGCCGACCGTGACGCCCGGCAGGCCGTCGTTCCAGCCGGTGATGACCTGCCCGCCGAGCTGGAAGCTGAACGGTTCGCTGGGAGACTCCGAGGACGACGACCAGGACTGGCTGAAGACCTTCCCCGTCCGCCAGATGACTCCGACGTACTGGGCCACGACGGTGTCGCCGAGAACCAGCTTCGGCCCGCTGCCCTTGACCAGCGTCGTGACGGACAGCTTGGCCGGTGGCGCGTTCTTCGGGATCGTGACCGTCGGGGCCTGGCCGATCAGCGGGAACGAGACCGTCGGCAGGTTTCCGCCGCCCTGGGAGACGCGGGTGCCGGTGGCGGAGGCATCGGGCGAAAACTGCTGCAGCAGGTCAATGACCCAGACCAGCGTGTCGCTGCCGGTAACGCCGATCTCGGAGTTGCCGCTAGAGCCGTAGCCGTACTTGGGAGGCAGGACCGCGACAATCCGGCTGCCCAGAGTGGCGTCATCCAGCGCGGTGACCAGGCCCGGCAGTCCCAGGTCCCCGGGGATCAGCTGCGCGCCAGTGGAATAGGTGCTGTCGAGCAGCGTGCTCTTGTTGCCCGACCACTTATAGATGGTCACGTTAGCCAGGGTGTCGTCACCGCTGATCAGCTTCGCGCCTGCGCCCTTAATGGGGGTGCTGTAGACGAGGTTGCTTGAGGGGTCTTTGTGCGGGATGACCACCGTGGGCGTCTTGTTGAACGTCCCGGTCACCTTCACCGCTCCGTTGGTGTTGCTCGAGGCAGTGGGGCCCGACGAGCTGCAGCCCGCCAGGACCGCGCAGGCGACCAGCGGGACTAGCAGGGTCGCGGCGATGCGGCGCATGGTAATCCTCTGTGTTGACTTCAAGACACGTCAGCCTACCGCCATCATCTGACCAGATAGTGCGGGCAGGACGCCGGGCGGCGTGCCGTTAACCCGGCTGGACGGCGGGGGCATGGAGCCGACCTGGGGCACCGCGTCACGGCAAGCCCGACAGCAGGCTTTATTCCATACGAGCACCGTATATCCAGTGAGAAACTACACCTCCTCGGGCTGCCGGCTCGTCCGCTTACATGCCCGCGATCAGCTTCTCCACCCGCTCGTCGACCGAGCGGAACGGGTCCTTGCACAGCACCGTCCGCTGTGCCTGGTCGTTGAGCTTCAGGTGCACCCAGTCGACGGTGAAGTCGCGGCGCCGCTCCTGCGCCCGGCGGATGAACTCGCCGCGCAGCCGCGCCCGAGTGGTTTGCGGCGGGATCGACTTGGCCGCGAAGATGTCAATGTCCCGGCACGCCCGCTCTACCGCCCCGCGCTTCTGCAGCAGGTAGTACAGGCCGCGGCCACGGTGCACGTCGTGGTAGGCCAGATCCAGCTGGGCGACCCTGGGCGAGGCGAGCGGCAGGTCGTGCTTGGCCCGGTAGCGCTCGAT
>JASIBJ010000397.1 GCA_030045215.1 Streptosporangiaceae bacterium
AGCGCGTCGCGCTGGGCTCCTGCCCGGTCTGCCATCCGCTCCAGGCGCCGTTGATCGCGCAGCATCAGCTCAGGCAGGCGTGCTCGCAACTGCGCGAGCGTAGGCATGAAATCTCCCAGGTAGCACGGCCTCCCGGACAAGGATGGCGAGTGTAGGCCCCTGGCACCTAACGCTTTTCCTCGGCCGTCCCTTCCCCCGCTAGCCGCGCTGCAGATAGTGCCGCCGTCCTACCAGCCGGCCAGGTGCTCCCGGCTGGACAGGATCGCGTCCAGGGCCGGGTCCTGGTTCTGCCGGTAGGACTCGAAGGTCGGCGGGGCGTACAACTCAGGCGCTACCCAGGGCCGGTGATCCATCGGCCAGGATGTCTGCCAGTACAAGTCGGCCACGTTCACGAGGGTCTTGCTGTAGGGCAGCTGGAACGGGATCATCTCGCCGATGAAGTTGGGCCGTGATCCGCTCGGCTCGCCGACGAAGATCGCGTTCGTCTCGCGCTCGATGGCCGTGGTGGTGTTCTGCGCGGCCGAGAACGTCCCGCGCCCGATGATCACGTAGAGGCAGCCGGGCTGGTTGATCTTCGTGCAGCCGATCAGCCGGTGCAGCAGCGGCTGGACGAGATAGGTGTTGCCGCCACCGTTCCAGCGCAAGTCGATGATCAGCTTGGTGACGTCGTGGCTGTCGACGAACGTGAACAGCCGCGCGCTGAAGTCGGCCAGTGACTCGCGGGGCTGATCGGCGACCCCATTGAACTGGAAGTACACGGCGCGCGAGTCCGGCAGGTACTCGAACCAATACGGCAGGTCGCAGTTGCGCAGGTAGAGCGGCACAGGGGCATCGACCGTGTCCGGCAAGGAGATCCATCCGGCCGGCCGCGGCCGGGTTGGGAGCGGCGGCGGAGCCACCGAGGGGTAGTCGTGCGGGCCGACCTCTACCGCCTTGACCGTTACCGTGGTCTCCGACTGCGCACCGAGTCGCAGGCCCAGGGTCGCCTGATCAGGCTGGGCGATCAGGCCGAGGGCGTGCAGCAGCGGCGTCCACCGCAGCACCTCCGGCCCGATCCACCTAACCTGCTGGTCATTGTCCCGGCTGATCAGCGGCTCTACCGCCGCGAGCATCTCGCCGACCGGCCGGCCATCGATGCTCAGCACTTGCGCACCGACCGTCTCGCGATAGGCCTCGGTAGCCGCGGTAACGAACAGGCCCTCAGGGAACATGAAGAACTTGACCGGCAGCCCGAGGCCGGGCTTCTCCTGATCAGGGATGGCAAACGCATGGCCGTCGCCGAGCGGGCGCAGCAGCCGCAGCAGGCCCGCCAGGATCTGGAGGTCCGAGAGACCCGGCACGTCCTCGGCAAGCCGCGCGACGGCGGCGTCGAAGTCCTGCTCGGATACCTCGGCAAATGGCGCGTAGGCCCGGCGCTTGACCTCGCGGGCGAAAAGGGCCAGGTCGGCGCGCCAGCCCTCGTCGCGCGTCATGCCGTCGGTGTCGACGATTGCGAGCAGTTCGCGCACGGCCGGGTCGGCGCGCACGGCCTCCCAGTGCGAGTCTGTCCGCGGCCGGTCGAGGTCGCGCAGTCCCATGGTGATCGCCCGGCGCAACTCGGCGACCGCGCCTTCGGTGTCACCGCTCCTCAGGCGGCAGGTCGCCATCCGGTAGGCGACCTCGGCCGGGAAGACGGTCTCGACCGCTCTAGGTTGCAGGTTCTCCACATTCAGCGCGGCCCGACTCCATACCCCGGCCTGCTCCGCCTGCCCGTACGCGGCGAGGGCACCGGTGAAGTCGTCAAGCTCGTAGCGGGCCTCTGCCAGCCGGACCCAGTAGTGGCCGACGACCGGGTTGAACTCGACGACCTGCGCCCACAGGGCCGCGGCGGCTGGCCACTGCGCCGTGCCGGTCTTGGCCTCGGCCTCGGCAAGCGTGCGCAGGTAACCGACTGAATCCGGCATTTCTCCTCCAGCGGGGCGTTACTCGGGGCGGCGGTGATGCCGCGGACTTGGGCGTTACTCGGGGGGCGGTGATGCCACCGACCTGGGCGTTACTCGGGGGCGGTGATGCCACCGACTTGGGCGTTACTCGGGGGGCGGTAGCGGCGGCGCCACCGACGTCGCCACGAAGAGGCGGACTTCGCGCGCGTCTAGGGGCCGGAGTGCAGGTTTCTCCTCGCGGTCGGCGTGCCGCTCGAGCACTCGCTCGAGCTGCTGGCTTGCCGCGCGCAGTTCGGCCGCGGTCATCCAGGTGGTCACGCCGGAGAATGTCGATGCCGTGCGCCACTCCTCTGGCTCAAGGCCGCGGCGCCGCAGCCGCTGCTTCATCCTGACCAGTTCGTGGTCCAGGAACGCCTCGGTCGCGGCCTCGGCAGCCAGGGCACCCTCGTCGTCCAGGCCCGCCGCTGACAGGCTCTGGCGGGTTCTGGTCAGCCGCCACGGCTTCTCCCTGCCGGGCTGATCGGGGACCAGCTCGATGAAGCCGTACTTGCCCAAGATCCCCAGGTGATAGGAGCAACTGGCCACGCTCTCGCCGAGTACCTGCGCGCAGCGAGTGGCCGTGGCGCTGTCCTCGCTGCCCAGAAGGTCGATCAGATGCCAGCGCAGGGGGTGCGCGAGCGCGCGCAGCGCCTTCGCGTTCAGCCCCGCTTCCAGGTCCTCGGTCACAGTATTCAACATACCTTGCTAAAGGCTTCTTGAGCAAGATGTCTTGACTAAGAAGCACGATCCCCCGCCGTACGCCTGGTGAACGCGCCGACCCCAGCCGATACTGGGAACGCTGGCTCCTACCGGGGAGGCGTCGTGACACAACAGACCGACCGAGCCGACTTCGCCGCCGCCGGCGATTTCGCCGGGGCACTTGACTTGCTGCTCGCCGACGGGGCGCTCGGCGTGGTGCGCAGGCTCAGGCCCGACGGAGCCGGGTTCCGGCTGGCCGCGAGCCTGGCTGGCAAACCGCAGCTCATCGGCCAGCAGGCCGTGCTGCTGGCGACCGAACTCGGCCAGATCGCCATCGGCCGATCGGACCTGGCCCCGCACCGCAAGGACAGGCGGTTCTCCGACCAGGCCTGGAACCAGAACCCGGTACTCAAGCGGATCGTGCAGGCCTACCTGGCCGGCAGCCGGGCCGCCGAGGACCTGCTGGCGGGCGCCAGCGCGGACCTGGACTGGCGCGACACCGAGCGGCTGAGCTTCCTGCTCACAAACGTGATCGCCGCTATGGCGCCGAGCAACAACCCGCTAATCAGCCCGCAGGGGGCCAAGGCCCTCATCGACTCCGGCGGCGCCAGCGCGATGAGGGGGCTGCGCGCCCTGGTCCGCGATCTCGCCACGCAACCGCGCGTTCCCGCCATGGTCGAGCCAGACGCCTTCGAGGTCGGTACCGATCTCGGCTTCTCGCCGGGAGCGGTGGTGCACCGCACGGAGATGTTCGAGCTGATCCAGTACCAGCCGACCACCGAGCAGGTTTACCGGTATCCGCTGCTGATCGTCCCGCCCATGATCAACAAGTTCTACCTCGTCGACCTGGCGCCCGGCCGCAGCATGGTGGAGTACCTGGTCGGCCAGGGCCACCAGGTGTTCACGATGAGCTGGCGAAACCCGGACGCCCGGCACGCCAACTGGGACCTGGACGCCTACGGCCAGGCGATCATCGACGCGCTCGACGCGACCAGGGCAGTAACCGGCGCACCCAGGGCCAGCATCTGCGGGCTGTGCTCGGGCGGCATCGCGACCGCGATGGTCGCAGCGCATCTGAGCGCGGTCGGCCGGCTGGGCGAGGTCGCCGGCCTGACGCTCGGCGTGACCGTGCTCGACCAGGCCAGGGCGGGCACCGCGGGGGCCATGATCGACGACCGGACCGCGACCGCAGCCATGGCTGCCTCGAAGGCCCGCGGCTACCTGGACGGGCGCGCGCTCGCCGAGGTGTTCGCCTGGCTGCGGCCCGACGACCT
>JASIBJ010000398.1 GCA_030045215.1 Streptosporangiaceae bacterium
CGAACCTGGCCAGGTTGGACGAGCACTCGCTTGGCGCGATCAGGTAGTACGCCGGCAGCGCGTAGGTGAAGTGCGGGCACGACACCTCGACGACCTTCGCGCCGAGCGACTCGAGCAGTTCGACCGCCTCGTGGAACCGGGCGAGCACGCCCGGCTGGTAACCGTCACCGCTGAACTCCGCCACCACCCCAATGCGCAGCCCGCTGACGTCCGGCTGCCTCGCTGCGGCCACCACGGGGGGAACGGGGGCGTCCACCGAAGTCGAGTCCCTCCAGTCATGACCGGAAATGGCCTCATGCAAGAGCGCCGCGTCAAGCACCGTGCGCGCCAGCGGGCCGGGCGTGTCCAGCGATGAGGCGAACGCCACCAGCCCGTACCGGGACGACCCCCCGTAGGTGGGCTTCATCCCGACGATCCCGCACACCGCGGCGGGCTGACGGATCGAGCCACCGGTGTCGGTGCCGATGCCCAGCGGAGCCTCGTAGGCGGCAACGGCCGCGCTTGAGCCGCCGGACGACCCGCCGGGGACCCGGCTGAGGTTCCACGGGTTGCGCGAAGGACCAAACGCCGAGTTCTCCGTTGACGAACCCATCGCGAACTCGTCCATGTTTGTCTTGCCGAGGATGATGACGCCCGCCGCGCGAAGCCGCTGCGTGATCGTGGCGTCGTAGGGCGGCTGCCACCCCTGCAGGATCTTCGATCCGCACGTGGTCGGCATGTCCTTGGTGGCCAGCACGTCCTTGAGCGCGAGCGGCACCCCGGCCAGCGGGCCGAGCGGCTCGCCCGCCGCGCGCTTGCGGTCGACATCCTCGGCCGCGGCCAGGGCTTCTGGCCCGGCCACGTGCAAGAAGGCGTGTACGTCCGGTTCGAGCGCGACGATCCGGTTCAGGTGCGCCTGAGTCACCTCGACCGCCGACGCCTCGCCGGAGGCGACGGCCGCGGCTATCTGCGCCGCGCTCAGCCGCGTCAGCTCAGTCGCCATCGGTCACTCCTCCGTCAGGATGCGCGGGACCCGGAACCGCGCCTGCTCGGTCGCCGGCGCTGCGGCCAGGGCCTGCTCAGGGGTCAGGCATGGCACCTCGACGTCGTCGCGGAACACGTTGTTGACCGGCACGGCGTGCGTCATTGGCGGGATGCCCTCGGCCGCGACCTCCTGCACCCGCGCCACCGCGCCGATGATCTGGTCAAGCTGGCCGGCGAAATGATCGAGTTCAGCGTCGGACAGCGCCAGCCTCGAGAGCCTGGCCAGGTGCGCTACCTCGTCCCTGGTGATGGACATGCAGGCAATCCTATTGGCCGCCCCACCTCCAGCCGAAAGCATTACCAGGGCCGCCCGCCCGGCCAGCCGCCTCTGATGGCTAGCTCGCGGGTCAGAGGCGCCAGCCAGAGGGCGGCATCACCGCGCGCCGGCGCGGGCCGCCGCCGTGGCCGTTGATCGGGCGGGTCTGCCGGTCGCGCTCGCCGTGCTCGGCCAGCCACGCGTTCGCCGAGACAGCGTTGAGTGGCCGGCAGAAGTGCCAGCCCTGCGCGGCTACGCAGCCCATGCCCAGCAGCGCGGTGGCGATGTCGGCTGACTCCACCCCCTCGGCCACCGACCGGATGCCAAGCGCCGCAGCCAGGTCGACGATCGACTTGACGACGACCTCGTCGTCCGGCGACTCGAGCAGCCGCCCAACGAACGAAGAATCGATCTTGACCTCGGACACCGGCAGCCGCTTGAGCCGAACCAGCGAGGAGTACCCGGTTCCGAAATCATCCAGGCTGAGCGCCACGCCAGCCTCGGCCAGTGCCTCCGCCGTCGCCACGGCGTGGGCCGGCTCGCTCGTGAGGACGCGCTCGTCGATCTCGATCAGCAGCGTGTCTGGCGGCAGGTGATGCCGGGCGAGGCCCTCGGCGACCAGGTCGGCCAGCCCGCTGTCGAGCAGGTCCCGGCCCGACACGTTCACCGATACCTGGGTGGCCATGCCCGACTGGCGCCACAGCGCGGCCTGGGTCAGGGCGCCGTCGATGACGAACGCGGTGACCTCGCGCATCAGATAAGACTGCTGCACCTGGGGGATGAAGTCGTCGGGCGCGATCACGCCTCGCTCGGGATGCTGCCAGCGGACGAGCGCCTCCATGCCGGCCACGCGCCGGTCGGTCAGGTAGACCTTGGGCTGGTAGTGCAGTTCGAGTTCACCGCGGTCGAGGGCGCGCCGCAGGTCGCCGAACAGGGCAAGCCGCGACGGGGAGTTGCGGTCGATGTCGGCCACATACCGCTCGACCCCGCTCCGGCGCTGCTTGGCCTGGTACATGGCCACGTCCGCGCGCTGCATCAGCAGTTCGCCAGCGGACGCGTCGTCGGGGAACATCGCGATGCCGATGCTGACTTCAATGACGAACGTCATGCCTTCGAGCCGGATCGGCTCGGCCACCGCAGCCCGGAGCCTCGCGGCGACCTCGCGGGCGACGGCGGCCTCCTTGACCGCGGGCAGCAGCACGGCGAACTCGTCACCGCCGAGCCTGGCCACCATGTCGCCCGGCCTGATGCTGTGCGTGAGCCGGTGCGCGACCAGCCGCAGCAGCCGGTCTCCGACCGCGTGCCCGAGGGTGTCGTTGACCTCCTTCAGGCCGCGGTCAAGGTCGAGCAGCAGGTACCCGACCTTGGTGCCGGACACGGCGGCCTGGGCCAGCATGTCGTCCAGCTTCCTGATCAGCATCTTGCGGTTGGAAAGTCCGGTCAGCTCGTCGTGATGCGCTTGGTGCTCGCGCTGCACCGAGATCGCGGCGTTGGCGTAGATGGCGGCCAGCGGGAAGATGAACAGCAGCACGAACTGGGCTGACCCCGTGGAGATGGCCAGCGCGACCAGCGGCGCCGTCGCGACCAGGACGAGGTTGACGAAGGCCTGATAACCGATCGTGCGCCGGATGGCCGTCAGGACGCCCTCGCGCGAGTGAAGTCCGACGGCGACCGTGACGATCAGGAAGTTAATCGCGAAGCACGCGATGCCGGCCAGCAGGACTTTCCACAGTCCTCCGTCGACGTACTGCCACTGATGCGCAGGCGAGTACCGGAAGCCAAGACCGTAGAGCACTGCCCACGCGCCGGCCGAGCTCAGGGTGGCCGACGCCGCGTTGAACGCGGCCCGGTGCACGGCCTTGCGCTGGGCCAGGAAGACGGCCAGGGACGAGGTGGCCCGCAACAGCACCGCAACCGGCAAGCCCCAGACGATCAGCGCGGCCATGCTGAAAGTGATCGAGGCCACAGGAGCCTCGAGCTGCGATCGGCCGGGCGTGACGATCGGCCAGATGTCGCCGAGCACGATCATGGCCGCCACGACCCAGAACAAGGGATGGTCGGCGAGGAGGCCAAGGCCGGTAAGGCCGGACATGCTCAGCGCGAAGACGGCCGCACCGGCCAGCGTGAACACGGCCACGTGAAACCACAGAGGAGACCCGACCCGCGGGCCGATATCTCTGGTATCGCTGGGGTCCCTCATGGCTCCTCACCGGGCAGCCGGTCGCTGAGTGTGCAGGTCTCGATGCTTTCCGTGAATCCTAAGGCAGAAAACGTACTTCCCGCAGCCAATCGCACACTATCCGTTACAACCGGCGACTCTCGCGGGTCCTCCGATAGCCGTCTTGCTGGTTTGCTCCGCACAACCCGTCCGTCCTCGGCATCCAGAACCTGGCCCAGGCTCGTTGCGCCGTCCCGTAAGCCGCGCCCGACTGTCCGCTGTCCCGCGCGGCAATCGGTTGCATCGGCGAGCATAAGCGCGGGGTGGGTGGAGCGGCTGCCGGGTTGGCAGCTACCCGTCTGATGGCACCACATACACACCGCTATCGTCTAGCACCTGCGCGTGTTGCGTGGCCCATTCGCGGCCAAGACCGGATTCGGAGTGGCCGTCAGGCCGATGCCGCGGCGGCTCGAGCCGCGTCCGGCCCGTCCGAGAGCAACAGGCGCAGCCCTTCCTCGTCCAGCACCGGCACGCCCAGCGAAGCGGCCTTGTCCAGCTTGGAGCCCGGGCTCTCGCCCGCCACCACGAAGCTGGTCTTCTTGGACACCGAGCCGGAGACCTTGCCACCCAGCGCCTGTACGGCCTCGGCGGCCTCGTCCCTGGTATAACCGGCCAGGGTGCCGGTGAGCACAATGGTGAGGCCGCCGAGCGGCCCGCCGCCAGCCGCGGGCCCGTCCGGGCGAGCCGGCGGCACGAAGCCCGGTGTCTCCAGCACGACCCCGGCCGCCCGCCACTTGTCGACGATCGCCCGGTGCCAGTCCACCGTGAACCACTCCCGGATCGACGCGGCGATCGTCGGCCCGACGTCCTCGACGCTCACCAGCTCGTCCTCGGAGGCCGCGGCAATCGCCGCGACCGAGCCGAAGGCGGCCGCCAGCGCCCGCGCCGCGGTGGGCCCGATGTGCCGGATCGACAGCGCCACCAGCATCCGCCACAGCGGCCGGTGCCTGGCGTCTTCGAGGTTGCCAAGCAGCCGCGCCGCGTTGATCGTCAGCGATCCGGCCTTGTTAACGAAGAAGGGCACGCCCAGCAAGGACTGCTCGGTGAGGGCGAACAGGTCGCCCTCGTCGGTCACCAGCCCGGAGTCCAGCAGCGCCACCGCGGCCTCGTACCCCAGCACCTCGATGTCCAGCGCTCCCCGGCCGGCCAGGTGGAACAGGCGCTCACGCAACTGGGCCGGGCACGACCGGGCGTTCGGGCAGCGCCAGTCGACCCCGCCGTCCTCGCGCACGAGCGGCGTCCCGCAGGCCGGGCACCGGGTCGGGAACTCGAAGGCCCGCTCATCGCCGGTCCTCAGGTCCGCGACCGGCCCGACGACCTCGGGAATGACGTCACCCGCCTTGCGCAGCACCACCATGTCGCCGATGAGCACGCCCTTGCGGGCGATCTCGTCCGCGTTGTGCAGCGTGGCATTCTCAACCGTCGAGCCGCTCACCTTGACCGGTTCCATCACGGCGAACGGCGTGACCCGCCCGGTCCGGCCCACGTTCACGCGGATGTCCAGCAGCCGGGTGTTGACCTCCTCGGGCGGGTACTTGTACGCGATGGCCCAGCGCGGCGCCCGGCTGGTGGATCCGAGGCGGCGGTGCAGCGCGAGGTCGTCGATCTTGACCACGACGCCATCGATCTCGTAGGCCGGGTCATGCCGGTGCTCGGCGTAATGCGCGATGTAGTCGCGGACGCCGTCGATTCCTGGCACGACCTTGTACAGGTCGCTGACCGGCAGGCCCCAGGACCGCAGCCGCTCATACCAGCCGGACTGGCTCTCCGGCGGGTCGGCCAGGCCCTCGACCATCCCGACGC
>JASIBJ010000399.1 GCA_030045215.1 Streptosporangiaceae bacterium
CCCTGGGCGTTGTCGGTGACCGGCCCGAAGGAGTCCATCGAGACGATAACGCCGACCGTGGTCAGCAGGCCGGTGCCGGCCAGCGCGACCGCGAACAGGGAGATGGTGGCGTTGCCGCCCCCGAGGAGGAAGGCGCAGTAGACGGCTCCGCCGATCAGCAGCGCCGAGTACACGGCCGACTCCATGCCGGTCGACACCCCGGAGAGGATGACCGTGGCCGCCCCCGTCTCCGACGCATCCCCGATCTCGCGTACCGGCCTGCGGTTGGTCTCGGTGAAGTACCCGGTCAGCAGCTGGATCGCGCTGGCCAGCACGATGCCGACGAGCACGGACAGGATCGCCAGCACTCGCGGGTCGCCGCTGTGGTGCAGGATGGACGCGGTGGTGACGCCCTTGAGGGCGCTGAAGGAGGAGGGCAGGTACAGGAATGCCGCCCCGATGACCAGGACAAGCGAGATGACCGCGGAGATGAAGAAGCCGCGGTTGATCGCGCTCATGCCGCTGCGGTCACTCTTCCTTGGCACCACCGAGAAGATGCCGATGACCGCGGTGATCACGCCGAGCATCGGCACGATCAGCGGGAAGACCAGGCCAGAGTCACCGAATGCCACCTTGCCCAGGATGAGCGAGGCGACCAGCATCACCGAGTAGGACTCGAACAGGTCGGCGGCCATGCCGGCGCAGTCGCCGACGTTGTCCCCGACATTGTCGGCGATCGTCGCGGCGTTACGGGGGTCGTCCTCAGGGATGCCCTTCTCCACCTTGCCGACCAGGTCCGCGCCCACGTCCGCGGCCTTGGTGTAGATGCCGCCGCCGACGCGCATGAACATGGCCAGCAGGGCCGCTCCGAAGCCGAAACCCTCGAGGACGTCGGGCGCGTTGCCCTTGAAGATGAGCACGACCATGGCCGCGCCGAACAGCCCGAGGCCGACGGTGAACATGCCAGCCACGCCGCCCGTCCTGAACGCGATCCGCATGGCCGACCGCTCACCAGACTCCTTAGCCGCAGCCGCCACCCTGACGTTCCCGCGGACCGTCAGGGACATACCGTTGAAGCCGGTCAGCGCCGAGAAGAGCGCTCCCACCAGGAAGAAGGCAGATCTGCCCCAGCGCACGCCCGCGGTGTCAGCGGGCAGGGCCAGCAGGACGAAGAAGATCACCACGACGAACACGCCAAGCGTGCGGAACTGGCGCCTGAGGTAGGCGGCCGCGCCCTCCTGGACCGCCTTCGCGATCTCCTGCATCTTGGCCGAGCCCTGGCTCGCGGCTAGCACATCCCTGACCAGCCAGCCCGCGACGGCCAACGCCATCAAGGCGATCACTGCAACCACGATCACCCAGGTCAGGTTGCCGCCAGACACGGTAGGCGACCCTGCCGCCAGGGCGAGGTGATCCTTCATCCGTCCTCCTTGACAGGGATCCAGGCTAGTTCCGGGCGCGTGCTCTGTGGCCGCTCCCTGAGGCATTAGCTGCTGGCGGCCTCCTGAGCGGAGGCACCGAAAACGACAACCAACGGTGCCGGGAGTCTACGCATCCGGGTAAGCGGATGGTAAATCGGGCCCCGATCCAGGTGCTTTCGCTACGTTTTCGTAACGCAACACTGCCCTGGCCGAGATTACCTGCACCCGGCGGGTGGTGTGCATCCGCGTCAGGACCCGCGCCGCTCTCGGGCGATAACCGGCTGGCCCGCGATTCGCTCAATTCCCGTCACCAGGGCGCACGGCCGCTCCGGCTAGCGGACGGCTCCGGCCGATGGCCAGCTCATCCGGATGCACGTACCCTCGGCCGTCTCGCTGATCTCGACGTTGTCGGCCAGCCCGGCGATCACGGCGAAACCCAGTCCGGCCTGCATGCCGGCCGCCCCAGCCATGCCTGCCGTGCTTTCCAGGCCGACGCCGGCCAGCTTCGCGGAATCGCGCGCGCAGTTGTCGGTGACCTCGACCTCGAACCGGTCGGCCATATCGCTCAGGGCCAGCCGGACCGGCTCGGCCGGGCAGTGCAGCTGGTGCTCCTCGACGGCCCGCGAGCATGCCTCGCCAACCGCCAGCCTGACCTCGTCCAGCAGCGACTCGTCAACCCCGCTGCGCCGCGCGACCGCGGTAGCGACCAGCCTCGCTGTCCGCACGTGGGCGGGCAAGGGGGTAAAGCTCAGCTCGACCGTTGCCATGTCGGGACTACGCCGCCGCCTATTTCTCCGACCGCCTGGCCGCGATGGCCTCGTCGACGGTGTCGTGTATGCCAAAGACCTTGGTCAGGCCGGTGATCCTGAAGATCTTCAGGATGCGCTCCTGAGTACATACCAGGTCAAGCGACCCGTCATGCGCGCGGACCCGCTTGAGGCCGCCCACGAGCACGCCAAGGCCGGTCGAGTCGAGGAACTCGACCTTCTCCATGTTCACCACCAGCTGGTAGAAGCGACTGTTCACCAGCTCGATCAGCAGTTCACGCAGGCGCGGCGCGGTGTAGACGTCGATCTCGCCTTCCACGTCGACGATCTCGATCCCGTCCTTGCTGTGGTGGTCGAGCTTCAGATCCACGAATCCTCCAGCGCCTTACGGCTGTTATCTCTCGGACGTGCACACGCCGATACCCGCCAGGCTTGCCCTGTCGCGCATTCAACCACGCCCAGTCTCATGTCTATACCAGATCGGCGCCCCAGGCACCCCGGCTCGTGATGACACACTGGAAGCTAATGCCCACGGTAGCGCCACTTGCCCCCGGTGACCCGGCACCGGCTACGGTCGCCGGGATGACACTGCCCGCCGACGCCGCGCCTGGCTTGGCAACGAGACCGGCCAGCATCCTGACGTCGGCTACGCGCGGGGGCCGGCTTACCTACCGGACCGAGTTGCCCGGACGAACCGGACAGCACGGGCAGTGGCCAGACTGGGTGCCGGCCGAACTCGTGGCCGCGCTCGCCGCCACCGGGGTCAGCGCGCCGTGGCAGCATCAGGCCGAGGCAGCTCAGCTGGCCAGGTCAGGGCAGAGCGTGATCATCTCGACCGGCACGGCGTCGGGTAAGTCCGTGGGCTACCTGCTCCCGGCGCTCACGTCGGTCCTGAACGGCGGCACCGCCCTGTACATCGCGCCGACCAGGGCGCTGGCAGCCGATCAGCTGCGGCTCGTGCAGTCCCTGGGGCTGCGCGGCGTGCGCGCGGCCGTCGTTGACGGGGACACGCCGTGGTCGGACCGGACCTGGGCCAGATCGCACGCGAGTTACCTGCTGACAACGCCGGACATGCTGCACTACACGCTCCTGCCGCAGCATGCCCGGTGGAACGGCTTCTTCCGGCGCCTGCACTACGTGATCGTGGATGAGTGCCATACCTACAGCGGAGTTTTCGGCTCCCATGTCGCCCACGTGCTGCGGCGACTGCGCCGGGTTGGCTGCCATCACAGCGCTACCGATCCGGTCTTCGTGCTGGCCTCGGCCACCATCAGCGAGCCTGCCAGGTCGGCCCAGCTGCTCACCGGCCGGCCCGCGGCGGCTGTCACGACTGACGCGGCCCCCCGCGGCCCGCTTACGTTCGCGATGTGGGAGCCGCCGCTGACCGGAGCGCGAGGGGAGGCGGGCGCACCAGTGCGGCGCAGCGCGACGGCTGAGGCCGCTCAGCTCCTGGCCGACCTCATCATCGAGGATGTCCCCTCGCTCGCGTTCGTACGGTCCAGGCGTGGCGCGGAGACCCTCGCGCTGGCGACCCGGCGCCACCTGGCCGAGGCTGGCGCTGACGAACTCACCGACCGCGTCGCCGCCTACCGATCGGGCTACCTGCCCGAGGAGCGGCGCGCGCTGGAAGACGGTCTGCGAAGTGGTCAGATCACCGGCCTGGCCGCCACGTCCGCGCTTGAGCTCGGCGTCAACATCACCGGCCTCGACGCCGTCCTGATGGCGGGCTGGCCGGGTACGCGAGCGGCGCTGTGGCAGCAGGCCGGGCGGGCCGGGCGCGACGGGCGCGACGCCATCGCCGTGCTGATCGCACGCGACGACCCGCTCGACACCTTTCTTGTGCACCACCCGCAGGCCCTGCTCGGCGCCTCGGTCGAGGCGACCGTGCTGGACCCGGACAA
>JASIBJ010000400.1 GCA_030045215.1 Streptosporangiaceae bacterium
TGGTCGGCAAGAAGCCGGGGCCTGACCTCGCCCCGCAACTTCGCGAACTGGCCTACGCCGGACAGGCCGGCGCGCAGATGATGCGGCCGTACGATCGCCTGATCGGCGCGGCCCTGAACGGCGAGCGTTACCTGTTCGCGAGGCAGGACACGGTCGAAGCAGCCTGGCGCGTGGTTCAGCCGGTGCTGGGCGATGTCGTGCCGATTCAGGTCTACCCCCGCGGCAGCTGGGGCCCGACCCAGGCCGCCGTGCTGGTCCCGTCCGGCGAGACGTGGCACGATCCGGCGGACTATTAGCTCGCGCCGGCGTTGCTCGCGGTCGGCACCTCCCGCGTAACGGCCTGGTCCGGGACCGTCGCGCGCCCTGCTCGGCGGTCGGCCATCGCGCCCAGCGCAGTGACGCGGCGGCCGCCCGCGTTTGACGCCGTGCGCGTCCGTGCGTTCACGCCCCTGGTGATCGTCTGGCGGCCGCCGACGGCGCCCCGCGCGCTGACCGGGCTCGCTGGGGCTCCTCGCCCCTACACGGCTGGCGTCAGCCCCGAGGCTGACCTGGGCGGGCGCGGATAAGCCGGTGTCGGATGCCGCTGCGGCTCCCGTACACTTGCGCAGTGCCCCGCACGTGACCGCGCCGGCATCGTCGTCGCTGCTCGGCAACCGGGATGTAGCGCAGCTTGGTTAGCGCGCCTGCTTTGGGAGCAGGAGGTCGCGGGTTCGAGTCCCGCCATCCCGACAGGTGACAGGATCAAATCGAGAGACTGTTCGAGGTTCAAGATCAAAAAATGGCCAATCTTAGGGCCATTGACATTGTGTTCGGATCTACTCGGACGATCAGGTCGGCGTGACTGACCTCATGCAGCAGACAGCCCCAGGACGAGGAAGCAATCCTGGGGCTGTCTGTGGAGCCTAGCTGGCCTTGCGGGCGAGCCTGCCGACGCTTACTCGCCTGGCCGGTAGAACTCCTCCGAGTGCTTGCGGGCCTCGTTCAGCGCCAGCAGGAACTCGTCGCTGCTGAACGCCTCGTACACATGGACATCGGTCCAAGCCCCCGTGCCCTTGATCGTCGCGGCGACCGTCGTGACGCTCATGTCGTCGGGCAGCTCGAAGACGCCGATCACGTCCATGGCGGCGTTCATGATCCAGAAGGCGCTGATCATCCGCCCGCCGATGGCGTGCAGGTAAGTGTCAGCCGCCCGGTAGCGGTCATGCGGGTCCTCGGACGTGAGCATGGCCTCCCAGGTTTCCGGCGCGTACTTGAGCGCCACAACGTGCTGAGCGTTACCTGAACACCCCGCTCAGCGCACCCGCTGCGGGCTCGGCTCGCCCACGCGAGCTTCCCGGCCCGCCCGGCGCGAGTGCAGGAAGCCGAGGATCGACAGCAGCAGGAGTATGCCGCCGACCACGAGCGAGCAGATGGCCGCGATCAGCACGATCTGGCCCAGCGTCCAGAACGCATAGGCATTGAGCAGCAGCCCGCGCAGGGTCGTGCCCTCGAACAGGGTCGCAGCCTGCTTGGCCAGCGTCGGGTTAGTCGGGTTGGCCAGTGCCTCGGCCGAGACCTGCGCGTAGGTCTTCCCCCCGGCGACGTCGCGGAGATGCACGGCAATGAAGTTGTTGGCATAGGTCTGGGCTTGGTACCCATTGGTCATCATCTGACCGGCGTACTGGCTCATCGCGGCCCGGTCGGCAGGCGGGAGAGCTGTCAGCGGCGCGCTCCCGGCAGCCGGGAAGACGATCTTCTGCTCCGTGAGCTGCGTGGTGACCTGGTTGGCGACGAAGTTGTAGCCGATCAGTCCGAGGATGCCCAGCAGGATCAGCAGGGCAGCTAGCAGCAGGCCAGCCGAGCTGGCCAGCGTGTCAAAGGTGCGTCGTAGCATGCGTCCCCCCGGTGCCGCGATGCGGTCCCCAAAGGGGGGTCCCTACCCGGTTGTGGTGGCTGTAACGCGGCCCGCGCTACTCGATCAGATCCCGGAAGTCGATGTGCGTGCTGCAGGGCATCGCTACGGTCAGCCGCCGCCTCGGCTGTGGGCGCTCACGCTCCTCGACCTGGACGGTCCACCCGTTAGCCGTGCGCACACGGTAGAGCGCCTTGCCGATGTCGCCTGCGGTCAGGGTGCGGCCCAGCAGGTGCTCCACGAGCCAGGTCTTGCCGAAGGCGTTCAGGCGCGTGAGGCCGACATCCCCAGCCTGGATCGTGTAGACCCTCTGCGGGCCCGTCTCCTCCAGCTTTCGATCATCTCCTCGATCAGGCCGGTGGCCTGCGATTTGCTGATGACGACCTAGATCATCTTGTCTCTGTTCTCGAAGCCGAGCAGAAGCGCCGCCTGGCGCGGTGTGGCGGATGGGCGGCCAGTGGGCGCCTGGGCTGATTATCGGGCACAATGACGCCGCTCCCTATAACGCTGCCTGGCGAGAGGGCACACTCGCCGGCTTCTTCGACTGGGACATGGCCGGACCGGTGCCGGCGGCGTGGGATGTCGCGTTCGCCGCGTTCAGCTGGGTGCCGCTGCACGCCCGCCACGTCGTCGCCAGTGAGGGTTTCACTGACTTCGACGGCCGGCCGCGCCGGCTGCAGCTGTTCCTGGCCGAGTACGGCTGGACCGGCCCGGTGCCGGCCTTCCTGGAGGTCGTCGCGGCCCGGATCCAGGCCCACGTCACCAGCCTGCGCGACCTGGCGGCCCGCGACCCGGTGTTCGCACGGATCGTGACGCAAGGAGGAGCAGATGCCCTCGAAGCTGCCCTAGCCGAGCTCGGCCACTTCACCTAGCGCTCACTGCAGCAGCACAGTCACTGCGGCATGAGCAGGCATTCGCCGCTCGAGTTGGCTCAGGTTAGTGCGCACTGGCGAGTTGGACTCTGAGATGCGCACCCTGCGGCCGTATGGCGAGCCGTGACACCATTTCACCTCTTGCCGCGAGTGCCGCTGCTCGCTTACTGCGCCTCCTTTACTGCGCCGGCCGGGGGTGTCACCCTGAACCGGTGACATCGGGGATCATGTACTGCAGCACGCCTGCCGGGCGCGTCGCGTACTCGATATCGGGCACTGGCCCGCCGCTGTTGTTTGACTCAGGCTGGGTTTCCCATCTGAGCGGGCAGCGGGAGCTGTGGTCCTTTGGCGAGTTTGTCGGGCAGCTGGCGGACCGGTTTACCGTGATCCGCTATGACAAGCCCGGGTGCGGGCTGTCAGACCGGCATGGGATCGATCTGTCGTTTGATGGGCAGGTAGCCGCGGCGCTTGCGGTTGCCGACGCGGCAGGCGCCCGCCGTTTCTGCTTGTTCGGGGCTTCGCAGGGTGGTCAGCTGGCCGCCGCGATCGCGGCCAGGTACCCGGACCGGGTGGAGGCGCTGGCGCTGTATGGGATGTGCGCCAGCGGCAGCGATCTGGCGCCTGCCGAGGTCCGGGATTCGGTGGTGGCGCTGGTGCGGGCCCACTGGGGCCTGGGCCTGAAAGCGCTGGCCGGGGCCTTTGTCACCGACCCCACCCGCGAGGAGCTCGAGGCATTCACCCGGTTCCAGCGGGCCAGCGCCTCAGCTGCGCTGGCCGCCCGGCTGCTTGAGGTCTACTACGACACCGACGTCAGGGCCCTGCTCCCGGTGATCCGAGCGCACACCGTGGTCCTGCACCGCGAGTCGGACAAGGGCACCCGGTTCGAGCTGGGGCGGGAGGTCGCCGCGCTGATCCCCGGAGCGACGCTGATCCCGCTGCCGGGTTCGAGCCACCTGTTCTACCACGGCGACTGGCAGACGGTCCTGGATGCGCTGCTCGGCTTCATGTGCGAGCCTGCAACGGCGGGGCCGCGGCTGACTGGCCGTGAGCTCGAGGTAGCCGGGCTGATCGCCGAGGGGCTGACCAACCAGGCCATCGCCCGGCGGCTGTCAGTCGCGCCGCGGACCGCCGAGGCGCACGTGGAGAACATCCGGCGCAAGCTGCAGGTGCGCTCGCGAGCCCAGATCGCGGCGTGGGTGACCGAGCACCGGCTCCGTGCCTGAGCGGCTCGGTAATTCACCCGACGCAATTGACGCGGACGGGCGCCCCCGGCCGGGGTAGCGGGGAAATTGCCGGTAGTTCACCCGATACCCGTCCCAGGCCGGGCGGCCTTAGCGTCGAGGCATGAACCACGCCACCAGCCCGGCCCGCCCCTTGGCTGCCGCCGAGCGCCCGCAGCCGGCCAGGATGCGCGCGCTGACTATCCCCTCCCGCTTCTGCGGCCCCCCAGGCACCGGCAACGGCGGTTACGTCTGCGGACGCATCGCCGCGTATCTGGATGGCGAACTGAAAGTCACGCTGCGCAGGCCACCTCCGCTGGCCACGCCCATGACCGTCGAACGGGACGGCGAAAGCTCGGTGCGCATCCACCACGGCTCCACGCTGATAGCCGAGGCGATCCTCTCGCCGGGCAGCCCGCCGCTGGAAATACCGGGCCCGGTGTCGATGGCGGATGCTCGCACGGCGGCCGGCCGCGCACGCTACTACTCCGATCCGGCCTTCCCTGCCTGCTTTGTCTGCGGGACGAGCCGCCAGCTCGGCGACGGGCTGCGGATCTTCCCCGGGCCTGTGGCAGGCAGGCCGCTGTGGGCGGCGCCGTGGACACCCGATCCCTCGGTCGCCGACGCCAGCGGGAAGGTCAAGCCGGAGGTGGTTTGGGCTGCGCTGGATTGTCCCAGCGGGATCGCCGCGGCTGAGGCCGCCGACCTGGCACCCGACACTGCGATCCTGCTCGGCCAGATGACGGCCAGCCTGGCAGTGCTCCCTGTGGCCGGCGACCAGTACCGGGTGATCGCCTGGCCGAGCGGGCGTGACGGGCGCAAGCTCACCGCAGGGTCGGCGCTGATCGGGCCCTGCGGCCAGGTGCTCGCCGCAGCCAGGGCCATGTGGCTGACTGTGCCGCGTGCGCTGCCGGCGCTCGCCGCTGAGGGATCGTCATGACCTCGCGACGGCGCGGCGTCGGGCTCACGCCGATGGAGACCCGGCGGGATGTCATCGTCAAGACCGCAGTGCTCGCCGACGAGCTGGGATACGAGATCTTCGCGGTGCCCGAGGGCTGGGGACTGGACTCGACCCCGGTGCTTACCGAGATCGCGCTGCGCACTACCAGAATCCACCTTGCCTCCGGCGTTCTGTCGGTCTGGGGACGCACCCCGGCCACGCTAGCGATGACCGCCGCCACCTTGTACCAGGTCTGCGGCGGACGGTACCTGCTGGGCCTGGGCGCCAGCACCAAAGCCCTGGCGGAGGGGTTCCACGACACCGCGTTCGAGCACCCCGCCGCCAAGCTGCGCGACGCCGTGACCAAGGTC
>JASIBJ010000042.1 GCA_030045215.1 Streptosporangiaceae bacterium
CGGCAGCGGCAAGGGTGCCGCCGGCTGGTTCAGGCTGACCAACGCCACCGTCTACTTTGATCACCCGGTACACGCCATGGCCGAGCACACGCTGAACATCGACTTCATCAACCCGGACCGCGGCCCGTCGGCCAGGGTTGCCGTGGAGCTGACCGCCGAGTCGGCGAGGGAACTCGCCCGCGCGATCGAGGCGTCGCTGGCGTCGGTTCCTGAGGCGCTGGTCAGCTAGCGGCCGGCCGCGTCGCCGGCCCGGTACAGGATGTCGGCACCCCGTGCCACGATCGGAGTAGTACCGCGGGGTCGGGCGGAGGGTCGCAGTGAAGTTCAGGGTCGAGCGTGACGTGCTGGGTGAGGCGGTTTCGTGGGTGGCGAGGTCGCTGCCGACCCGGCCGGTCGTGCCAGTGCTGTCCGGCATGCTGGTTCAAGCCGACGCCGGCGGGCTGACACTGTCGTGTTTCGACTACGAGGTGTCGGCCAGGGTCGAGGTGCCCGCCGAGGTAGGCGAGCCGGGCGTGGCGCTGGTGCCTGGCCGGCTCGTGGCCGAGATAGTCAGGAGTCTCCCAGCCGCCCAGGTGGAGGTGGCCTCGGCCGCCGACACGATCATGCTGACGTGCGGCAGCGCCGAGTTCGCGCTCGTCTCGCTGGCGCTGGAGGAGTACCCTCGGCTCCCCGAGTTGCCGAGCGCGGCCGGTACCGCGGATGGCGGGGCGCTCGCGGTGGCGGCGGCCCAAGTCGTGCCGTCGGCTAGCCGCGACGACACCTTGCCCATGCTGACTGGTGTCTGCCTGGACTTCGACGCAGACCTGATGACCCTGGCTGCCACCGACAGATACCGGATGGCCGTCGCGAAGATCGATTGGCAACCAGCCGAGGACGGCATCAGGGCCACCGCGCTGGTGCCGGCCAGGACGCTCGCCGACATCGCCAAGAGCGCAGGACCCGGCACACCCGTATCGATTGCGTTCAGCCAGCCGACCGGGGGCGACGGCCGCCCGGCCGACGGGATGATCAGCTTCGCCGGTGGCGGCCGGCGCCTGACGGCGCGGCTCATCGGAGGCGAGTTCATCAAGTACGAGTCCCGGTTCCCGGCCGAGTACGGCTGCAGCGCCGACCTACCCGCCGGGCCGTTCACCGAGGCTGTGCGGCGAGTCTCGCTGGTAGCGGACCGGGTCAGCCCGGTTCAGCTCGCGTTCCGCCCGGACACGGTCGTGGTCGAAGCGCGTTCAGACGGGCGGGCCCGCGCCGTCGAGTCGGTCCCGTGCCTGCTCACGGGGGCCGAGCAGACAATCTCGTTCAACCCGCACTACCTGCTCGACGGGCTCGCTGCCGCGGCCCTGAGCGGGCACGGGCGGGCGGAGGCCGAAGGTCAGAGCGGCGCCGACGCCGGGCGCATCCGGCTCGACTTCACCAGCCCGGCCAAGCCGGCCCTGATCACCTGGGCCGAGGGTAACCGGCCCGGATCCGACTTCCGCTACCTGGTCGTCCCGCTGCGGGCACCGGCACCAGCCTGACCAGCTTGCTATCGGAACGAGGCCGGGTCCGGCTGGCTGTCTTCCGCCAGGCTGGCCGCGCCCCGGCTGGCAGGCAAGCCGAGCCCAGTGCCCGGCTCGTTCCCCCCGTATAGCGGGGCTTAACGACGACGTGCCCCGCCGAAAATCCGCTTCAGGAGTGCACGAAGGAGAGCGAAGATCGCGACCAGCAGGCCGAGGCGGCCCGGCCACGGGAAGCTCAGGTGAGCCATGAAGACGATCAGCAGGCTGGCCAGCGCGGCCAGCAGCGTGGTGAACCGGCCGAACCGCGCCCGGCGGGACCTGCCGTTGCCGAACCCATCGCTCGGAGGGGCGAAGTGCGAGCCGTGGCCATGGTGGCGCAAGCTGCCAGGCGGCGGTGCCGGCAGCGGGGTCCCGGCGGGCTCCGCATGCGGCAGGTCGCTGATCAGCTTGTCCAGGTCGCCGCGGGTGCGGGCCGCGTAGGCCGCGTCGAGGCGCTCGTTGAAGTCCTCCAGCGACAAGCGGCCCTGCGCGTAATGCTCGCGCAGTTCCGCAGCCACCGCCTCGCGCTCGGCATCGCCCACGCGCAGGCTGTCGCTGCTTGGCGCCATAGAGCCTCCCGCCCCTGCAATCGCTGACATTGAAACGATATATCGCGTATAACGAGTGGGCAACAACGGGCCGGCGGCGCTCGGGTCCAGGAAGGTGGCGCGCTAGTTCAGGAAGTAGCTGCTTCCGCCCGTCTGCGGGTTGGTGACCATCGCAGGCACCGAGAAGGCGCCTATGTGCGCGAACAACAGTGTGATAGTGATCTCTGTTCCCGCCTTCATCGGGCCCGAGCGAGTGATGAGCAGGTGCGCTCCGCTCGGCTGCAGGTGGAACAGGCTGTGCGCTGGAATCGTGATGGTGGGCACCGTCCGCATCACGATCGGCTGGCTGCTGCCGGGCGCACGGAGCACGACCGACCCGCCGGCGCTCGACCGGGCACCGACGAGCGTGACGGCCGGCCCGTTGTTCTGGACGATCACGTAGGCGTCGGTGACGCCATCGGCATTGGGCACAACCACTTGGCCCGAGAGCAGGGTAACCGGCGGGCCCGACGCCTGTGCCTGCCCGCAGCCCGCCAGCAGTGCCGCCGAGAGGGCAAGGCCGGCGCCGACTGCGGCTAGGCGGGCAGATGCGCGCCAGCGCGATGCGGGCATGATCGGGGACCTCTTTAGGTGGTACGGCCGCACCATCGTCTCACGCCCTGGACCTGCGCGGGCAGCCGGCCACGTGACAGCTGGCTAGCCGCGCCGCAGGACCGTGTCGAGAAGCCCGAGCGGCGGGGAACCGAGGTCGAGCAGCGCGCTGTGGAAGCGCTGGAGCGTGAAGTCGGTGCCCCACTCTTTCCTGGCTCGCTCCCGCAGGGCCATGATCTCGAGCTTGCCCCAGGTGTAGCGGCCATAGGTCGGGTCGAAGGTCGCCCGCCGGGCTTCGGCCGCGGCGGCCGAGCCGCTGATGTGGGTGTCGGACTCGAACCGCCGGGTTGCCTCGGTCACGG
>JASIBJ010000401.1 GCA_030045215.1 Streptosporangiaceae bacterium
CTCACCGACCGCATCGGAGCACGTCCGATCGTGCTCGCCGGCGTGGTGCTCACCATGGCCGGCACCATTGCCTACACCCAAGTGACCGTCCACACCAGCGAGATACTCCTCGGCCTCAGCCTCGTCGTGCGAGGCGCCGGCCTCGGCGCCGTGACCATCCCCGTGATGGCCGCCGCCTACCTCGGGCTGCGACCCGAACAGGTGCCCCACGCCACCACCGCCACCCGGATCGCGCAACAGCTAGGCGGCGCGTTCGGCACGGCCATCCTCGCCATGATCCTCGCCACCCAGCTCCATGCCCACCAGGCAGCCGGCCTCGCCGGTCAGGCCACCGCCTTCGCCAACACGTTCTGGTGGTCACTCGGCTTCACGGCCATCGCCGTCATCCCCGCCCTCGCCCTGCCGCACCGGCACAACGACCCCACCGCACCCCTGACCAGCACCCCGCCAACCGCCACTCACTTGACACCGAGTTGACCCGACCGGCGCCATCCGGTTCACACGGGTCGCGGGGCCAGAACCTGTGACCCTGCCCGTCAGATCCGGCGCGGATGGCCACGTGTGCCGGTATAGCGCTGGGCGGCACACCAAACTGCGGCCGCGCCAGCTGGCCGGTAACGGCGCCGGGTCCTCACCGAAGCGCATAAAGGACCGGTGCCAGCCGTTGGACGGCCTCGAGCTAACTCGTGCTGCGTCGCTATGTCGGGCAGCCCGTCACTTCTCCGGGCTGTCAGGATGTGAACGTCGGATCGGCCGGGTGCGGGCTGGCTACCCTGCCCTTCGGCTCCTCCCAGTCCTCGTGTCGGCCGAGCGCCGTGAGGTCAAGGAGCGCATACGCGCCGATGGTCTGCTCGGAGCCGCGGGCATATGTCGAGTAGGTATGGAAGATCTTGTCGCCGTCCGTCAGGAAGCAGCTGTGGCCGCCGGCTTCGAAGGCCCGGCCCGACTCCACCGGCTCGTAGTTGTAGATCGGGCGCGCTACCGCTGGGTCGACCGTCACCTGGAAGTCGTAATTGAAGTCACTGCCGAAGGACGAGTACCAGTCGACCGACCATCCCTTGGCCGCCTTCACTGCGGCGATCCTGGCTGCCGGCGCGCGGGAAACAGCCGCGTACGCGGTATCCCTGGTACGCAGTTGGGCGAGGATAGCCGCAGGCAGCGCGTCCAGCGAGGCCGTGCAACCGGGGCAGACAGCATCCCAGTCAGGACCGAACATGACATGCTGGATGATCAGCTGGCTGCAGCCGTCAAACAGGCTGACCAGGCTCACCTCGCCGTCCGGGCCCTCGAACCGGTAGTCCTTCGTGACCTCGGTCATCGGGAGCCTGCGGCGCTCGGCGTTTAGGGCATCCCGCTGAATGGTGTGCTCCTTCTCCCTGACCAGCAGCTCTTTTCTGGCTGCTAGCCACTCCTCCGGTGTCACTATCTCTGGCATGCTCATCAGCTTCCTCCTTGGCCTAACGAACAACGGATGAGGGCAGTCGCCGCCGGTGTCAGCACCGATCGCTGACGCCAGGTAAGACGGAGCGTCACGTGACAATTCATCGCACGAGACATGCCGCTACCTAATCGACGAACGAGCGACCGGCCGCTGGACAGGCCAGCAAAGTCTCGCGGTGGCCAGCCACCTGATGGGCTGGAGCGGCAAGACGCCGACGAGTTCCGGCAGCAGTGGGACGGAACGTCGCGCCGGCGCGTGGCCGTTCGCTCCCCCAGAGCTGCCGAACAACGTCGCCACCTACCTGCGGGTGCGGGCCTTGACACGTGATCGCCGGCACCATCTCTGCCAGCTGCCGCCTGCCGCGCAGGCCATCAGAACAGCTAGCTTGGCGGGCCGTCACTGCCTGATGCGCACACCGGGCCGTCCTCAGGCCCGCTGCGAACGACGCGATCCCGGCAGCCCGCCGACCGCGAGCAGGGCGTCGGCGTTCGCACCGCCGCGCGTGCCAGTAGCAAGAGCCCGCAGCCATGCGACAGCCTGCTCGCGCCAGGGACCGCCGTCGAGGACGGCAAGACAGTCAGCGCACTCCTCGACCGCTGCCGCGTCGCCCGGCCACGCGGCACCTATGCCAGTCGTGACCAGGCACAGATACGGCGTTGCACCGGCGGACCCTGCGCGAACGTGAGCGCGATCGGATGCGGCGCGCCCACGGGCGACGCGAGCGGCAGGCCCATGCTGATCGATGCGCGACGCCAGTCTCCTGCCAGGCGTGGCTAGGCTAGCCGGAGCAGATTCATCAGAAGGAAATGCCATGCCCCAGCTCAGTCCCGATCGGTATTTCGCGGAGGTCGAGGCAAGCACAGCAGGGTTGGCCGAGATCTTGGCTGAGCACGATCAGAGTCTGCCGATCCCCACCTGTCCGGAATGGACACTGCGTCAGCTTGTCACGCATGTTGGCAGAGCGCACCGGTGGGCGGCCGAAATTACGCGTACGAGGTCTGACGCGTTCATTCCGTTCCGTCAGGTACCGGATGGCAGGCTTCCGGATGATCCCGCCGAGCAGCCGGCGTGGCTACGGGCCGGCGCGGCACGGATCGTCGACTCTGTACGCGAAGCGGGCGGCGATCTCGTCTGGTCGTTCAGCGGCCTGGCGCCTGCCAGTTTCTGGATACGGCGGATGGCGCACGAGACGCTGGTGCACCGAGCCGACGCCCAGCTAGCCGCGGGTGCCGAGCCTGAGCCCGTCATCGACGCGGAGGTAGCTACCGATGCCATCGACGAATGGCTGACGCTGCTAACCGCCGGGATTCTCGGCAACGCCGCCGACCGGACCGAGGCGCTGCCCGCCGGTGCTGCGCTGCACGTTCACGCGACCGATGACGGACTTGGCGGCGGCGAGTGGATGATCCGACACGACGCGAGCGGCCTGACCGTTGAACCAGGACATGGCAAGGGTGATGCAGCCCTTACCGGCCCGGCCGCCAGCTTGCTGCTCGTGCTGATGCGGCGAAGGCCGGCTTTCGATCCGGCAGTGGCCGTTTACGGGGACAGCGCAGTGGTAGATGGCTGGCTGGCAAGCACCGCGTTCTGATGACTGAGCCTTCGTTGGCGGTGGGTGGAATACCAGGCCTCCGCCGGCGGGGCACGCGAGGCGGCACGCAGAGCCCGCGAGGCATTGCACGCGCTGACTGGATGACATCCCTGTGCATTGCGATGCGCCAGTCGCTGGCCGTCCGGCCAGCCGATGGCGAGGCACGAACCTCTGCAGCGGCTGGAGAACGTGGGTGGCCAGCAGCTCGTCGGCCGTCGCGCTGCAAGGGCGGCGACGCGCCGGATTCAGCGAGCGCTGCGCCGATTCCTCGGTGCACCTGGCCATCTGCCGGCCCGGCGTGCTTAGTGGAGATCGCCGCGGTCTTCGCGCTCGCGGGCCCGTTGGTCGCGGGCCTTTCCATGCACGGCCTCGGCCATGCGCCGGTTACGCGGGCTGCATCACGCAGCCGGCTCGCACTGCTGTACCGCGCGCGGCTGCGAGCGCCGGGAATCTGCCTGCGCCGTGTCGGCCAGCCATTGCTCTTGCTCGGGATCTAGCTGGTCCAGTCCGAGCAGCAGCGCCCTAGTCTCCGCCTCGAGCTGGCGGATGGTGGCGAGAGCGCGTTCAGCGTGACCGTATGCCATGGTTAGTGCCTCCCTGGTAGCGAGTGTCGTTGGCCCGGTCGCAGTGTTCGGCTCGCCTGATGTGGAGTGACTTCCTCACCAGGGCACACTTCGAGGAGCCGTCGGACCTGCCGTGCGCGAGCTTCGTCACTGGCCGCCACCGCCAGCCGGTTCACGGGGATGCCCCTGCTCTGGCCCGGCCCGCAATCGCATCGGGGAGCGAGGAGTACACGCAGACCAGGAGGCCGAGGCCGCTGATGCGCAGCAGGCCGTGCACCAGCCGGCTGGCCGCTACGAGCCGTACCTGTGCCCCTGCCTCGATCGCGCGCGTGCACGCCTCCACGATCGAGCCGGCAGCCGCTGGCATCGCGTCTGTCACGTGCTCGCATGTCGTTCCTCCCTGGGCGGGCGCGCCTCGATTGACGCTCAAGCCGCCCTGCGTCGCCGACGGTTCCGGCGTTCCCTACGGCGTTCGTCTTCGTTCAGCCCGCCCCAGACTCCGTCCCTGATGTCGGCGCTCAGAGCGCAGTCCAGGCACTGGCTGCGGACAATGCATGCGGTGCAGATCGCTTTGGCAGCCGTTTCCCTCAGCTCACGCTCGGGCCAGCGCTCGCCGTCTGGCGCAAAGAACAAGGCAGCAACATCGCCACGGCATGCGGCGTGAGCTTCCCAGCCCATTTCCGGCCCTTTCGCGCAGCCCTTCGTGACTAATGTCGAGTCCACGACAGCACGGCAACGACAGCGCGCGTGAGGGTCTAAAGGCCCGGAAGTGAACGCATTCTGCGGGCCTATCGCTAACAGCTACGGCATTCATCGAGCCGATGCCTCACCCGGCGGCGGCAGATCGAGATCGCTGCTGCTGGCCGGGTTCCAGAGCAGGCGGGCTAGCTGAAAGGGAACTGCCATGATTCTGCCCGGCCGCCGTCACCCAGTCCCTGCCCGCGCTTCCGCCAGCGCGCGGCCAGTCGTCGGCGTAGCGTGCGCCGATGGCGGCGACCAGCCTGGCCCGCCCGGCGGGCACGCTGACGCTCCGGCCGCGGACAGAGCCCTCGGCGGCTGCGATCGCCGCGGCCAGTGGTGGGTCGCCGAGCACTTCGGCGACCCACCGGGAAAAGTCGCCGTGCTGACAGTGGTGGACGATGACAGCGTCCTGGCAGGCCCGCAGTTCGTCCTGCAGTTCGCCGGCGTTACCAGCGGTCGCGCCGGTGAGGGTGTCCCAGTCGCGGCGGAAGTAGAACCGGCGGTCGGGGCGCAGGCTGCCGTTGGAGTACTTGTGCCAGTGGCGCATGTGCGGAGTCTCGCGATCCCCGATCGAGAACACGACGCCGGCTCCCGGGTGCTGGCGGTCCACCAGGACGGCTTGGCCCGGCCCGGCTTGTGTGATCAGCGCAGCCGCTGCGGCGTGCGTCATAGTTCCAGCGGCCGCGATCAGGTCAGTGGTGCCGCCGCCGGGATCGCCGGGCATCGCAATCAGCACGTCCACGGCCAGCAGCGCTTCGGGACGCAGCTCCTCCGGCCGGTAGGTCACCAGGCAGTAACCGGCCACCGCCGGCTGGAGCAGCGTGCGCGCCTGGCGCCCAAGGGGCAGTTGCGCCTCGTCGATGATTAGCCAGTGCGGCAGCCCGGACGCGGCCCGGACAACCTCCAGCTCGCCCAGCGCGGCGCGCAAGTAGCCGGGCTGGCTGTCGGCTGGTGCAGCTGACATGTCCACCACCACGCCGCCGGGGTGATGGCGCACGATCCGGACCAGGTCGTGCGGGGCAGGCAGGCAGCCGCCCGATCCGGTGAGCAGAACGTCGCGCAGCTGGCCCAGGCCGTTATGGTCTCCCTCGGGGTCGAAGATCACGACCGAATAGCCGAGGCGGATCAGCTGTTCGGCGATCAGCCCGGCCAGGTAGGACTTGCCATGCTGCGGGACGCCGGTCACCAGGATGTTGAGCTGCGACGCTGGAATCGACGCCGGAGTGTGATCAGCCAGCTCGCCCAGCGTGACGTGCCAGCGCCGCGGGTGTATGCGCTCCCGGCCAGCCAGTACCGGGCCGCGCAGGAACGCGGCAACGCCCGCCCCGTCATGTTCGGACAGGACGATATCGGCCCTGGCCTTCAGCGCTGGGACAGCGTTGCCGACCGCGACACCCAGCTCCGCGGCCTCCAGCAGCGAATGGTCGTTCTCCGCGTCGCCGACAGCGACGGCGTTATGGACCGAGATCCCCAGATCCGCCAGTGCCGCGGCCAGGCCAGTAGCCTTAGATACACCGGCGGGCAGGACCATCAGCTCGGCCCGGTTGCGGATCAGCTGGCACTCCAGGCCGAGCCTGCGTACCTCTTCCAGCACGGTCGGCTCGTCCTCGCCCGCGCAGGCCAGCAGCACATCTCCACACCGGACCGTCACACCGCGGCGGGCCAGTGCCGCGGCCAGCTCACCGGGGACCGGAGCGGCCAGACTCCGCCGCCGGCACCCGTGGGCCAGCACCGCGCCGTTCTCCGCGACAATCACGTCCGAGCGCTGCCCCGCATCCGGGAAGACCGCTAGCAGCTCGGGCAGGATCCTGCCGGTCACGATGACCACCCGTCGGCCAGCCGACCGTGTCTCATCAATCGCGGCCAGCGCGTCTGGGTGCACCCTGCCCGCGGCCGTCAGCGTGCCATCAAAATCCACCGCCACCGCACGAAAGAACCCCGCTTCGTCGTGCTCCGCGGCGCCACTCCGGCCGTGGCGGCGCTCAGCGTCGGCCACATCTCGCACGACATCACGCTCTCGCCGCGAATCCGGCCCCGGAAAGGGGCAAAGGTCACCTCATCTGGCTCTCCCCCGACCGCGGACGGCGCGATGGGGTTGCCGTTTGCAATCATTTCTCGGGTCAGCTAGCCCGGCCGTGATTAGGGATGCTCCGCGGCGGGAATCTGCGCGCAACGCACAATGAACGTCTGCTGACGAGCCAGCTCAGGCCTACGTAACGCTGTCACACTGTGGCGTGCGGTGTTGAGCTTCCGGCCTGGCAGTCATGCCGTTAATGCCGGTGCTCCCGGCCATTTTCGGGACCATAGGCCCTGCTCAGCGAGTTCGCTGATCAGGCACCTTAGTGCAGTGGCGCCAGAACGGGCCGCGCGAGGGCACGGCACGCCGATGCGGCCTCCTGCCCCGAGCCCGCAGGAACTGCCCGGCCGCGGAAGGTCGCTGAGCCGGCGATACCGGCTGCACGCGCCGGCCAATCCTCCCGCCGAGCCGGGAGGTCTGCGGGCCAGTGATGAAGTGCTGGCGCGTCAGATGGTCGTGCAGTTCCTGCCGCCCGGCGCATCACTGGCCGCCGTCGAAGCAGCGATCGCCGAAGGCGCCACCACAACTCCTCAGCAACGGCCGTGGTGTGCTGCTCGCGCCCGCGCCGCCGCGGCAGCAGGCCACCCGCCTCGGCCGGCGGTCCCGCCCCGCAGGATGATCACTGCCGCCGCGCGGTGCACCGGAGAGAAAGTCATCCCATGGCTGCGCGACAACTGCGCATGACGATCGGCCGCGACGATCACGCCCGAGAGCCTGCGGCGGCCGACGGGCATGGTGACAGCAAGGATCATTGCCAGCGCTGCGAAGCACACCTCGCGGCGCTGCGGTTCGTCGCATCATCCGGGGCCGCAGAGCCGGGCCCGGCCGCGTGCACCGAGGACGTCAGCGACCTGACCGCCGGGATCGTCGCCGAGGCGACAGCGGCAGTGTCCCTGGCCGTGGCAGCTTCGGCAGGAATCCGCCAGACCGCCACGGCTGGGTTCCTCGCCGCCCGGCTAGTACGACTCAGCCGCGCAGCCGACGATGCCCTTACAGCCGCGCGGGCATCAGATACCAGCGCGCTGCGCCAGCATGTCCGCCGGCTCGAATCCCTGACGCTCGCGCTGTGGACCGTGCAGGCGGCAATCTCCTCCCCGCCGAACCCGGTAACAGCCAGCCCGCCGTCGCGCCCGCTGAAGGAACCGAGTCGGCCCGCCCCGCGCTCCGGGCTGCGGCCGGCCGGCCCCGGAAGGCCCGGTGAGCTGGATCAGCACGGCACGGCACCGGAGCGCCGGGGCCGCAGCGCTCGCGCGGTTCTCGGCCGAGCGGCCGGCCACCGGGCCGCGGCCACCAGCAAGGTGCCGACGCGGAGCTGAGAACCCCGCGGCACACTGCCCAGGCGCCGGGTGACCATCGGCCCCGAACGGCAGGGCGGTTCGGCCCTGCACCATTCCGCGGCTGCGAGTCAGCCTGTTCATATGTCCGCTGGTATCCTGCGCGCCAGGGCAGCCCGGCATCTGGCCGGTCCTGCCGATAGCGCCTGGCCACCGGCCGCGGCCTTCTGCCTGGACTGGCGAGCCGCGCGCCGGGCCGACCGTTCGTGCTGCTGCACTGCTAAGCCCATGGTCATCGCGATCATCCCGCCTGCGGCGCACCGGCCGCAACCTGCCGACCTGTTGCTGTGCTGGCACCACTACCGGGCCAGCAGGCAAGCGCTCACCGCCGCCGGCGCCCTGATCGTGTGCATCGACGGAACGCCCATCGCCGACGAGGAATGGCTGCCCCCAATGGCCGAGCCGCCCGATCCCGGCGAGAGGACCCTCAGCCCGTCAAGCCGCTGACCTCCGGCCGCGCCGTTAATGCCGTTGCCCTGCGCATTGGCGGGTAAGGAGCAACACACACGAAGGTGGCAGCGACGATCCAAGCATTCAGCATGGTCGCGCTGCCCGGGCTCAAGGTGCTATCAGCCGCCAGGTCGGCAGCCGGCAGCCGTCACCGGCATCGGAGGCCTGGGCCTTAGCCCTCGCCGACCTAGGCGTCGGCGCACACCCGCAGCACCGGGGTACTGGTAGTGCACGGAGCCTCTGACTGTCCCCGGCAGTCACCACACAAGTCTCGCTGGCTCCAGCAGCACAGCGGTTTCGACAGCCGCGGACTGTACGTCCCTGATCGGCGCCGCAGGCCTAGCGCGTATTCCATCCGCGAGGTGGTACCGGTCTTTGCGCAGGCGCGGGACAAGTGGAACGCCACGGTGCTGCGGGTGACGTAAAGCTCGCGGGCGATCTCGGCGTAGCTGAGACCTTCCTGGAGCACCGTCACCACACCACGCTCCCGATCTGACAGCACGGCCAGCGGGTGGCGCCCACTGCCCAACCCGCGTCCTAGCCAGGTCCGCGTGGTCCTGTCCGGACGTGCTCGCCGAAGAAGACCAGCACCCGCTGCCAGGAGTCGGCGGCCGCGGCAGGGTGATAGGCGCGCCAGTGGTCGTTGAAGAAGGCGTGCTTTGCCCCCGGATAGACCTTCAGGTCATGCGGGATGCCAGCGGCGGTCAGCTCGGTCTCCAGTACCCCTGCGGCCTTGGTGGTGAAGTCCTTTCCCGGCCATGACCCCACCACCGGGCACATCCGGCGGATCGCCTCCCGAGGCCTAGGGACTGTCCCGTAGAACGGGGCGATCGCAGCCAGCCGGTTGTCGGTGCAAGCCCAGGTCAAGACGATGGAACCCCCGAGGCAGAACCCGATGGCGCCGATCCGCGCGGCATCAACCTGCGGACGGTCGGCCAGTTGCCCGAGCGCGTCCTTCAGTGCCGGGACACCGTAATAGTCAAGATTTCCGGCCATCCCGCCTACGAACATGCGCGCCATGCACGCGGCCCGGTTGCGGCCTTCGAACAGGTCAACGCCCAGCGCGGCGTAACCCTCCCTGGCGAACCGCCCGCAGATGTCCCTGATGTTGTCGTTCAGCCCGGAGGCCTCATGGACGACCACCACGCCAGGGAAAGGCCCAATGCCATCTGGAAGAGCCAGGTATGACCGGCCAGGCGATTCGGTCCTCACGACCTCAGTCTCGCTTTGCTTGCGCGAGCTGTCTGTATTACCGCACGTCCAGCCCGGTGACAGTCTCGCTCGTTCCCTAAAATATCGTGAAGCTCATGCAGGTCCGGGCAGTTTCCGCAGGTAGATAGCCTGTCCGGCTGGCCTGTGTCAGCACGACCTCAGCACTGGATGTATCACGGCATGCGGTCTGGTCGCAAAGTGCAGTGGCATTGGCGCTGCCCAGAACATGGGCTAGTTCGAGACCCGGAGCGTGAAGCCGACAGCACAAGCGATTCACAGGGCAGACGACGGGAACGGTGATGGTCGGCTTCATCAGCGACCACGCGATCGGACGGCCTCCTCCTCAGCTTCTGCTCGCGGCAAGGAGGAAGGTGAGTCCGACTGCCACACCCGCCTTGAGGAGCGAAGACGATGACCACACCGGCTGACAGCACGCCGGCATCCCCTGTGCGGCTGGCCGGCTTCGACTACCAGCGCATCGACGTCGACGGCGTCACGATCAACTGTGCCATCACAGGGGCAGGCCCGCCGCTGCTGCTGCTGCACGGCTACCCGCAAAACCATCTCATCTGGCGCCATGTCGCCCCCGCCCTGGCCTGGGACCACACAGTCGTGCTGGCCGACCTGCGCGGATATGGAGACTCCGACAAGCCAGCTCCCGACGCCGCCGGGCTGGCCTATTCCAAGCGGTCCATGGCCCTCGACCAGATAGGGCTGATGCGCCGACTCGGCTTCACCCAGTTCCAGCTGGCCAGCCACGACCGCGGCGCCCGTGTCGCGCACCGGCTGGTGCTGGACCACCCCGGCACTGTCACCAGGCTCGCCATCCTCGACATCGTGCCGACCCGCCACGTCCTGCAGAATGTAACGCGGGCCATGGCCACCGAGTATTACCACTGGTTCTTCTTGCCGACCGGGCACGGCATCCCCGAGCACATGATCGGCGCGGATCCTGCCTTCTGGATCCGAGCCCTGGTCGGCCCGCTGCTGGGCGAAGGCGCGAGCACCGAGCAGGAGGTGATGGAGGACTACATCCGCTGCTTCCGGGACCCCGCAACGATCGCAGGCTCGTGCGCCGACTACCGCTCTGCCGCCGGCATCGACCTCGTTCACGACGATGAGACCTTTGCCGCCGGGCTAAAGGTTGGCTGCCCGCTCCTGGTGCTGTGGGGGAAGCAGAGCTTCGTCGGCCGTGGCTACCAGCCGCTCAGCATCTGGCAGCAATACGCCACTGACGTCGTGGGCAAGGAACTGCCGACCGGCCACTTCCTTCCCGAGGAAGCACCGGACCGGGTCATCGCCGCGCTGCGCGGATTCTTCCGCTAGCAGCCCATGCCACCCGGATCCGGTACGCGGTAGACGGGGTCCCTCCGCCGTCTCCAGACGGAGCGGATCGACCTGGTGCTATCGGCCCTCTCCCGGCCCGGGCGCCCGCGTGGGCTGTCTTGCTGGCCGGCCGCGGCGTCCCAGCCCGCGGCCGCACTCGTTCTCCTCCGCCCCGACCGGCTAGCCGGGAGAGCGTCCGGCCAGGAACTTGACAGCGCTGGCCTTGGTGGCCAGGTGCGGATAGTCGTCCTCGTCGATGCGCTCGCCGGTCCGCTCGCTGAGGAACTCGACGAAGCGGAGGAAGTCGAGTGAGTCGAGTTCCAGCGTGTCACGCAGGTCGGCGTCAGCGGGCAGGGAGGTGATGTCGGTGCCGGGCGTGACCTGCCCGAGTGCCTCGCTGATGGCAGTTTCTGCCTGCTCGGGTGTCATAGTTCCTCCGGTCGCTGGAGCAGGTCGGATAGGGCGGTCAAGTATCGCGCTCCGGTGTACCCGTCGGTGGCACGGTGGTCGGCGGCGAGCGTCGTGACCACTACCGGCCGGGCGCCGACGAGGCCGCCGACGGCGACGGGCCGCTCGATGACCCGGCCGATTCCGACGAGCGCGACCTGCGGGGGGTAGATGACTCCGTAGACCGATTCGACGCCCTGATCGCCGAGGTTGGTGACGGTGATCGTGGCATCGGTCAGCTCGGAGCCGCGCAGCCGGCCGCCACGCGCCCTGGTCACCAGGTCGCGCATCTTGGCCATCAGCTCGGCGAGCTCCAGGTCCGCGGCGTCGTGGATGGCCGGCGTCAGCAGTCCGCCGCCGCGCAGCGAGATCGCCACGCCCAGGTGGACTGCGTCCGCTGGCCGGAATGCGTCGTCCGTCCAGTAGCCGTTGAGCTGCGGAACCTGCCGGGCAGCCAGCGCGGTGGCCTTGAGCAGCATCGCGGCGGGCACGAGCCGCTGGCTGACCTCCAGCTCGCGGTTGCGGTTGTGCAGCCAGCTCATGGCCCGTGTCATGTCAGCGGTGTTGCTCACGTAGTAGTGCGGTATCTCCCGCTTGGACCGGGCCATCAGCCGGGCAATGGCTTGCCGCATGGATTGGGTCCGGTCGGCAGCGGACCGCGCGGCCGGGGCGGCGGCAACTTCGGCCGCTGCGGGCTTGCTAGCCGTCTGGGCAAGGCGAACGTCGGCCTCCCGGATCGCGCCTTCCGGACCGGTCCCTGTCACTTCAGCAAGATCCACCCCAAGCTCGTGGGCGATGCGGCGGGCCAGGGGCGTGACCCGCAAGCCTCCAGGCCGAGGCCGGGAACGTGGCCGTTTCTGGCCTGCGACCGTCGGCGAAGGCGCGGCTGCCGGATGCAGCTCGGCAGCAGCGTGTTCCACGTCAGCCCTCGTGATGGCCCCAGCCGCGCCGGTGCCATGCACGGTGGCCAGATCGATCCCGAGCTCATGCGCGCGGTGGCGGAGCACCGGGGTCACAGGGCGCGGTGCCGGGGCTGGCGGAGCTGGCTGCTCGGCCCTAGCAGCTGGCCGGGGCCTGCGTTCCTTCTTGGCGGCCGCGATGACTGGCTCAGCCCGTTCCCCGCCCGGTGCGGCGATGATGGCAAGCACCGTGCCGACCGGCACGGTCTGGCCGACGCCGACGACGAGCTGGTCAACGGTACCGGCCGAGAACGACTCGACCTCGATCGCCGACTTCGCGGTGTCGATGACCGCGATCACGTCACCTTTGTGTACCTCATCGCCAGGCTTGACCAGCCACTCGACGACAGTGCCCTCGTCCATGTCCGCGCCGAGAACCGGCATGCAGAACTCGGCCATCTCAGCCCACCGCCTGCCGCGCGGCCGCGGCGATCGCCTCGGCCTGCGGGAGCGCCGCCTGCTCCAGGTGCCGCGGATAGGGCATGGGCACTTCGGCTCCGCAGACCCGCTCGACCGGTGCGTCCAGGTCCCAGAACGCCTGTTCCATGATCCGGGCGCTAACCTCGGCGGCAAGGCTGCCGGTGCGCCAGCCCTCGTCCACGATGACGACGCGGTGTGTCTTAGCCACTGAGCCAGTGATGGTCTTATCGTCGAGCGGGCGAAGCGATCGCAAGTCGATGACCTCGGCGTCGATTCCCTCAGCCGCTAGTGCGTCGGCGGCAGTGAGAGTCGTGCCGAGCGTGCCGCCGTAGGTGATCAGGGTGATGTCGGTGCCTGCTCTGCGCACGGCGGCCGCGCGGATATCGACAGCGCCGGCGTCTGCGGGCAGCGTGCCCTGCAGGTTGTAGAGCGAGCCGTGCTCGAAGATCAGCACCGGGTCCGGGTCCTGCAGCGCGGTCCATAGCATGCCGCGCGCGTCTTCCAGGGTCGCCGGGGCGAGCACCTTGATGCCGGGGATGTGGGTGTACCACCCCTCCAGGCTGTGCGAGTGCTGGGCGGCCACCTGGCGGCCGGCTCCGGTGGTCATCCGGATGACCAGCGGCACACTGCACTGGCCGCCAGACATATGCAGCAGCGTGGCGGCGTTGTTCATGATCTGGTCGAGCGCCAGCAGGCTGAAGTTGACCGTCATGATCTCGACGATGGGCCGCATCCCGGCCATTGCCGCGCCGATCCCAGCGCCGACGAACGCCGACTCCGACAGCGGCGTGTCCCTGATCCGCTCGGACCCGAACTCCTCCAGCAGGCCCATGCTGACCGCGAAGCAGCCGCCGTACCGGCCGACGTCTTCGCCCATCAGGAACACCCGGTCATCCCGCTGCATGGCTTCCCGAATCGCCGCCCGCATGGCCTCACGGTAGGTCGTCTTCACAATCTCGGCGCCGGTCATGACGTCTGCTCCGGGCTGTACACGAACCTGGTCAGGTCCTCGACCGGCTCGGCCGGCGCCGCCCGCGCAGCCGTGATCGCCTTATCGATCTCGCCGGTCAGCTCGTCGCTCATAGCCTGGAAGTCGGCGTCGCTCAGCTCGCCGCTGTCCCGCATCCGGGCGGCCAGCAGGTCGATTGGGTCCCGCTTTTTCCACTCCTCGACCTCGGCCTTGTCCCGGTACAGCTCCGGGTCATACATTGAGTGGGCCCGGAACCGGTAGGTCCGCAGCTCGAGGAAGTGGGGCCCGCCGCCCTCCCGGATAGCCTCGGCCGCACTGCGGGCGGCGTGCTCGACGGCGAGCGCGTCCATTCCGTCCACAGGCCAGGCCGGCATGCCGTAACTCCCGGCCCGCAGCGCCAGATCGGTCTGCGCCTGAGCGCGCTCCAGCGCGGTGCCCATTGCGTACAGGTTGTTCTCGCAGCAGAACAGCACCGGCAGCTGCCACAGCGCGGCCAGGTTCATGCACTCATGAAACTCCCCCTCGGCGACCGCGCCGTCGCCGAAGAAGCACGCCGTCACCCGCTGGTCACCCCGGAGCTTGTCCGCCAGCGCGACACCTACTGCCAGCGGCAGCCCGCCGCCGACAATGGCGTTCCCCCCGTAGAACCGGCGGGACACGTCGAACAGGTGCATCGATCCGCC
>JASIBJ010000402.1 GCA_030045215.1 Streptosporangiaceae bacterium
GCCGCCGACCCGGCGAACGCCTACGGTGCCGCGCTGCCCTGGCCGGAGCGACCCGGCGAGACGACCGGCGGGCACCGCCCCGGCCGGAAAGCCGGGGCCCTGGTCGTGCTAGCTGACGGCGAACTCGTGCTGTACGTCGAACGCGGCGGCAGGACGCTGCTGTCCTGGACCAGCGACCCGGCGCTGCTCCAGCCGGCCGCCGCGGCTCTCGCCGACGCCGTCCGGGCCGGAGCGCTCGGGCGGCTCACGGTCGAGCGGGCCGACGGCGGCGGCGTGTACGACTCGCCGCTCGCCGAGGCCCTGGCCGCGGCGGGCTTCAGGCCGACCCCTAAGGGACTGCGCCTGCGCCGCTAACGCCGCTGGAGCGGCCCCGACTCGCGGACCCCTTAACGCCGGGGCACGGCCGCGGAGCTTGACAACTGGATCGGATTTTCCTGCGAGCTGCAATAACGATGCCGGGATGCGAGACACTGACTGGTGTGACCGCCGAGTTAGACACGCTGATCGCCCTCATGCCCCTGGCTGGACACCTTGGGCTCACGCTCAGCGAGGCCAGTCCAAACCGGGTGGTCGCCGAACTCGCCTGGGCGCCGCACTTATGCACATCGGGTGAGGTCATGCACGGCGGCGCCCTGATGACGCTCGCCGACAGCGCAGGCGCGCTCGTCGCCTTCCTCGGCCTGCCGACGGGAGCGACGACGGCAACCATCACGTCGACGACTCAGCTATTCCGGCCTGTCAGCGGTGGCACGGTCCGGGCCGTATCGGTCCCGCTGCACCGAGGGCGGATCACGGCCACCGTCCAGACGAGCTTGTACGACTCTGGCGACCGCCTGGTCGCCCAGACGACGCAGATTCAGGCGATCCGGCAGTCCGGCTAGCGCATCAGAGGAATCCGCCAGCCTGGTGCGCCTGCTGGTTACGCTCTTCGTGAATGGCCTCTATGGCGAGGACGACTGCCAGGAAGAACACCTGGTTCTCGTCATCTGAGACCTCGACGGCGAACTTCTCTCTCAGTGAGAACTGCCGCACCATCTGCGCGACCGGCACGCCACCGCGGCTCAGCGTGTAATCGCCGCCCGCGAAGTGGCCGCGCGCAGCGAGAATCCCGTAGGCAGACTCGATGTCGTACTTATCCCCGAAGATCCCGGCGTGGCGAACCTGAGCGGCCTGCTGGCCGCCGACATACACCTCGTGCGTGTCGCTGAACACGTGCTTGCGGATGTCGGCGACCTCCTGGCCGTAGGTGTCGTGGAGTGTTATCTGCGAGCCGAGATGGCCCCGCGCCTCGAATTGCGGAGCACCTGACCCGTCGGTTATCTCAAAACGTGGCATCAGGGACCACTTACTCGACATGACATATTGCATGGCGGAACTATCCCGTAGCCCGCAGGCCGGGGCAACCAACTAGCGGTAAACGCCCATGCCGGGCTGCGCGAGGGCCAAGATGGCCCTAGGATGCGTGCGCCTCGAGCAACTTCTCCAGCGCAGTCATCCGGGTGAGCAGATCCTTCGCCTCAGTCATGGCGTCCACCTCCCACGTTGGCGGCTTGGTATCCCAAAGCGCCATGTCGTCCTCGCAGAGGCTGGCGTCATAGTTGGTGCCCAGTTGCGTGGCGTCCGCCCACTGGGTGGCGACGACACCGAGCACGTCATCCACGTGCTGCACGCCGGTCCAGTCAGCGGTCCAGCGCCCGCCTGAGGTCAGCGGATTCTGGAGAATGTCATCCAGGGAGCCGTAATTGACCAGCTTGTAGCCGGCCGAGGACACGGTGGCGTCCATCGCCTCGAGGTAGGCGCTGTAATTGGCGGTCTCGGTGTCGATGGCGACCGATGATCCGGCCGGCACCTCGTGCACCCGCAGCCAGGCCACTATCTGCTGTGCGTCGGCAGCGCCAGCGCCTGCGTCGTCGGGCCCGGTGTGGACGAAGATGGGGAGCCGGTACTGGGCGGGCTGGGCGTTCCACTCGGCGTCGGTCCAGACGTGCGGAGTGTCGCCGCCTATGTAACCGGCCACCGCCGGCCACGGCGGCGGGTCGGCCGGTGGGTACGCAGCGTCATACATAAGTCGCATATCATCTTCCCGTATTAATTATCGACTTATCTGAGATATCAAGCGGATTGATCGGACTAATGGTTGGACGATGGAGCCGGGGAAACGGTTCCGCAATGACCGGATGAGCCCAAGCGGGCAGAAAGCGTACGAGGGCGCGGTACGCCAGGGCGGCAGACATCGATCCGCGAAGAGCGAGCCGCCGCAGCGGAGGCGGTCCTCCGCCTCAGGACGCGGCTACCGAATCCAGCAACTCCGCCCTCGCTTGATCCACCGCGGCCAGGATCGCACCGCGGAGGACGGGATTTCCTGTTACCGAGGTGGGCACCACATGCGGCTTGGCCAGGCAGAACCGGCCGACATCGGCGGCGACCCGGCGCGCAAGTTCGCCGCCCCCAGCTCGGCCGACGTCACCGCCGAGCACCACCAGACCAGGATCAAGGACGACCGAGATCGCGGCGACGCCGGTGGCAACGCGGACCGCGAGCTCGCACACGAAGTCCCCGGCGCGCTCCTGCCCGGTCTCGGCCGCGCGCACCGCCTCGGCAACGCACGCGGCCGCCGTCGGCGCCTCGAACCCGTGCTCCGCTGCGAGCTGGAGCACCGCCTGCGCACCGACGAGGCGCTGGAACGCGCCGGTCGCCGGGTGGGTGAGGTCCTCTGGCAGCGGCATGCCGGGCACCGGCAGGTAACCGATCTCGCCAGCCGCGCCTCCTGCTCCCCGGTGCAGCCGTCCGCCAAGGACGATGGCCAGCCCAAGGCCGAGGCCGATCCAGACCAGGACGAAGTCGTCGGCGCCGACCGCCGCGCCCACGGACCGCTCGGCCATGGCCGCCAGGTTGACGTCGTTCTCCAGCGTGACGGGCCTCCCGAGGCCGCTCCGCAGCGCCTCGAGCACGCCCTCGTGCCAGGCCGGCAGGTCGACGACAAGGCGCGGGTCGCCAGTGCGCGGATCGAGCACGCCCGGCGTGCCGATAACGAACGCGCGCAGCGTCTCCGGCGCCACGCCGGCGGAATCGCAAGCCGCGAGCACCGCACCCCGCACCAGGCCCACCGGGTCGGCCGCGTCAGTCGGGTTCACCGCGACCT
>JASIBJ010000403.1 GCA_030045215.1 Streptosporangiaceae bacterium
CCGACCGGCTGATCGACATCTTGTGGGCAGAAGATCCGCCGCGCAGCGGCGCCAACGCCCTGCAGGTGCACGTGTCCAGGCTGCGAAGGAAGATCGAGCCCGCGTCGGGCGGGCGGAGCACGGTCAGTGCCGAACATCCGGGTTACGTGCTGCGGACACGCCCAGCCGAGTTGGACTCAGACCGGTTCGAGGACATGCTCCGTTCGTCGGAGTCGGCCGGTCCCGAGCAGGCAGCTGTCATCCTGCGTCAGGCGTTGGCCCTCTGGCGGGGCGAGGTACTGTCGGGGCTGGCGGCGGAAGCGTTCGCGGCCCATCGGGCCCGGCTGGAGGAGTTGCGCCTGGCCGCACTCGAGCGGTTGATGGAAGCGGAGCTAACCCTTGGCCGGCATCGGGAGATCGTGGCCGGGCTGGAGTCGGCGGCGGCAGCGCAGCCGCTGCGGGAGCGGCTGCAGGGCCAGCTCATGCTCGCGTTGTATCGCAGCGGCCGGCAGGCCGACGCGCTAGGGGTGTATCAGAGGACCCGGGCCGTGCTGGCCGAGGAGCTTGGCATCGATCCCAGCCGCCAGCTGCAGGACCTGCAACTCGCCATCCTGAACCAGGTGCCGCACCTCGCGGCACCCGAGGCGGCGGGCGCTCAGCGGCCGGTTGTCCACGCCGGGGTCACGCTAACGTTCCTGTTCTCTGAGTTCGAGCCTGCCGGCCGCTCGCCTGCGGTCGCGGTGGCCCGGCAGGAGAGCATCGTCCAAGCTGGCTTAGACGCCTACGGCGGACGCGAGGTGAGCATCTCGGGTGAGGGCTTGCTCGCCGTGTTCGACTCGCCGAACGCCTGCGTATCGGCCGTACTCAAGATGCAGCCGGAACTCATCGCCCTCACCGGGCAACCAGTCGGTCCAGCCGGGGCCCGGATGGGGATTCACGTCGGCGAAGTGCAGCTCGAAGCGAGCGGCACGGCCGGGCCAAGCGCCGACCGAGCGGCGAGGATCGCGGCGGTGGCTTATGCCGGGCAGGTGCTGGTGTCTGCGGCAGCAGCCGGGCTGCTAGTCGACCGGTTGCCGCCCGGCACCGAGCTGCGCGACCTGGGCGAGCACCGGCTGGCCGACCTCGGCCGCCCCGAACGGCTGTACCAGCTCGACGCAGACGGCCTGCCATCTCAGTTCCCGCCGCTGCTGTCGCTGGGCAGCCCCGCACTGCCGAACAATCTGCCGGTGCAGGCCAGCAGCTTCATTGGCCGGGCAGCCGAGCTGGCAGAGGTGAAGGACCTGGTCGACCGGTCCCGGCTGGTCACCTTGACCGGGCCCGGCGGCAGCGGCAAGACCCGCCTCGCGCTGCAGGCCGCCGCGGACATGCTCGACGGCACCGGCTCCGGCGTCTGGCTGGCCGACCTGTCCGCCCTGTCCGACCCGGAACTGGTGCCGGCCACAGTCGCCGAGGTGATCGGCGCGGGCGTCCGGCCCGGCCAGCCAGCGCTGGAGTCGCTGCTGGCCGCCATCGCCCATAAGTACATGCTGGTCGTGCTGGACAACTGCGAGCATCTCATCGACGCGTGCGCGAAGCTGGCTGACGCGCTGCTGCGGCACTGCCCCCGGCTGCACCTGCTGGCCACCAGCCGGGAGCCTCTGCTGCTGGATGGCGAGCACGTGTACCGGGTCCCGCCGCTGTCGCTGCCGTCGGCCGAAGCCAACCTGGAAGACGTCGAGGCCGTACTGGCAGCCGACGCCGTCCGGCTATTCGCCGACCGCGCCCGCGCGCACCGCTCCGGCTTCACCGTCGACACCGCCTCGGTCCTGACCGTCGTGTCAGTATGCGCTCACCTGGATGGCATACCGCTGGCGATCGAACTGGCCGCTGCCCGGCTGCGCTCGATGTCGATAGCCGACATCGAGGCCCGGCTGGGTGATCGGTTCGCGCTGCTGACCGGCGGCAGCCGTACCGCCCTGGCCCGGCAGCAGACGCTGCGGGCGGCGATCGACTGGTCGTATGAGTCGCTCAACCCGCGGGACCGGGCCGTACTTGACCGGCTGTCGGTGTTCGCCGGCGGCTTCGACCTGCCCCTGGCCGAGGCAGTCTGCGGCAGCGAGGCGGCCGGCCGCGATGAGGTACTGGACGCGGTCGGGTCGCTGGTCGACAAGAGCCTGGTGCAGGCCGACCCCGCACCCGGCGGCGGGGTCCGGTACCGGCTGCTGGAGACCATCTGGCAGTACGCGGCCGGCAAGCTGACCGCCACGCCGACTGAGGCGGCCGCGGCGCGTGCCACCCACGCTGCCGCCCTGCTCGACCTCGCCGAGACCGCGGAAGCCAACTTGGGCACCTCAGGCGAGCGGGACTGGCATGCACGGCTGGAGACCGAGGCCGACAACATACGGCTTGCCGCTGCGCACCTGCGCGCCACACCAGGACGGGTCAGTCAGCAGCTGCGCCTCGCAGTAGCCCTGAGCAGGCTCTGGGTACCCATGGGCCGAGGGGTTGAAGTACGCGAACTGATCGACGAAGGCCTGGCCCGCGCGGACCAGGGGGTGTCCCTCGGTCTTCAGGCGCGGGCGCTGCGGGCTGCATCGCACGTCTGCCATCAATGGGGACCAACGAGTTCGGTCCGCGGCTACGCCGAGCGCGGCCTGCCCCTCGCCCGGCAGATCGGCGACCTGGCACTCGAATCCGCCCTTCTCGGTGAACTTGCCTGGGCCGACTACACAGAAGGCGACTACGAACGCGCCGCCCGCGTTGCCGACGAGGCGGTGGCCGCGGCCCGGCGCAGCGGCCAGCCAGAGCAGATCGTGCAGTCACTGGCGTGGCGCGGCGCCATGAAGTCGTCTTTCGACCCGGACGCTGCGCGGGCCGACCTCAGCGAGGCCATCGCGCACCTGCGAGCAATGGGCAGAGGCGCCAGACTGGCCGGGACGCTGGACTCCCTCGGCGTGCTGGAACTGGAGAAGGGCAACCTGGACGCGGCACAGCCCCACCTAGAGGAAGCTGTGAGCATCTCTGATGCGCTCTCGCTGCCAACATTCCGCTGGAGCATCCGCACCAACCTCGGGCACTTGGCGATCATGCGCGCAGACCTCGGCAAGGCGTGTTCGGTCTGGATCGAAGCATTCGGGATCTGCGACGACGCCCCGGCGCTGCGCGAGGAGCCAGTGAACTACCTCGGCGCCGCCCTCTGCCTGACTGCGGCCGGTGACCATCAGCACGCCGCCGAGCTCTTCGGCACCGCCG
>JASIBJ010000404.1 GCA_030045215.1 Streptosporangiaceae bacterium
CTGACCGCCACCACCGCCACGGCCACCCCGGCTGCGGTGCCCGGCAGCCCGGCCCCGGTAGACCGGCGCAGCGCGCTGCCCACCACCTGCGCCAAGCTCCCGCCCCGCGCCCGGACCAGCGCGAACTCGGGCTCGTACCGGTCAGCCACCAAAGCGGCGCACAACACCATCAGCAACAGCCCCGCCGCGAACAACCCCCCGATCACCAGGTCATCCAGGCTCTCAATCGTGGCCAGCTGAGCCTGAATACCGGCCAGCACCCCCGGCAACTGCGAATTCAACGTCGGGAACGTGTAGAAATCCAGGCCGGCCGCCGTCTCGGCGGGAAGGAGCGAGTCGGTAGCCACGTCCGAGACGGCCGTGCTGAGCGGGCCGATCCCGTGGGCGGTCAGATGCGAGACACTGACCGGCCAGAACCACGAGTCATTGATGCCGTGGGCGGACAAGATCGCCGCCATCCCGGTCAGGCCAGCCGAGCCCACCACGACCGTGAGCCCCGGCACGTCCCACACGGGGTTGGCGGCCCACAGCCGGCAGCCCCCCACGTTGACGGTGTACGCGGTCGGGATCGCCGTGCCGGTCGACCAGAACAAGGCGTTGGGCCTGGGCGCCACGATGCCCGACACCACCAGGTCGACCTTCTGCCCGGTGGCGGTCACCAGCGTAATGACCGAGCCAAGTGCTGCACTAGACCGCTGGCCGACCGGCAACGGGATCGCGACCGGCTCGGTCAGCCCCGCCCGGTCGGCCGCCGTGCCGCCGGGAACACCCGCCCTGGTCGGCCCCGGCCACGAGCCCGCCACCAGTAGCGAATCGGCCTGCAGGTCAGAGTCCGCGGCGAGCAGGACCGCCGTGTAGCCGGACGAGCCGGGGCAGTCGGGAGAGTACGCATTCGGCGCGCCGCCCGTGACCTGGAGCGCATTCGGCGCCTGCTCGAACGCCCGGATCGCCGCGACGGGCACGACGATCGGCGGCTTGAACAGACTCTCCACTGCAAAGCCGAACGACTCCTGCTGGCCTGGGGTCATCCAGCTCGGTCGGCCAGCCGACAGGGTGCTGGTGTTGACCCCGATCGCGGTCTGAGCAGGGGCCAGGCCGGTCAACGCCTTGTCGAGCGCCTTGTTGTCGGCCACAGTAATTTCCCGCGGCCCCGCCGCCGCAACAAACGACGTCAGCCCGGCGACCCCTGCCAGGCCCAGCGCAATCCACACCCCGGCCACACCGTTCGCGGCCCGCCGCAGCCTGCCCCGGCTCACGCTTCCTCCTCGGCCCGCAAGCGGGCAACCGTCGCCGTCCCGCGCAGGATAGAGATGCCGGCCGCCGCGACCGGCGTGATGGCGACGGCCGCCGCGATGAGCAAAACCGGAACCATCGGGACCTCGACCAGCACCGACGGTATCGGGTGGCTCGCCCCCGACGTGAGCGTGACCGCGGGAACGATGAGCCGGGCCAGGAGCAGGCCGAGCGCGAGGCCTCCGGCCGCCGCGGGAACCGAGAGCATGGCCTGCTCCAGGCAGAGCAGCCTGGTCAGCTGGCCGGGGGTTGCGCCGAGGGCGTCAAGCACGGCCAGGTCGCGCCCGCGCTCGCGCGGGGCGGAGACGCTGACCAGGAATCCAAGGCCAGTGAGCAGTAGCGCGATCGCCGCGGCGCCGAGCAGCGCTAGCAGCGGCGCGACGCTGAGCGGCTCGTCTCGCAGGGAGTCCAGCACCGCCGACTGGGTAACGACGGCGCTGCTCGGTGGCAGCGGCCCGAGGCTGAGCCGGCCCGAGTCTCGCACCCACCATTCGGTCACCGGCACGGGCAGGCCGCCGGCCTCCTCGATGATGCCCTGCAGTGCGGCCTGGCTGACGATGAGGCCTCCCACGGGGCCGTCCGCGGTCGGGAAGTGAGCCACTTCACCGGCCAGCCGCACGCGGATCGGCATCCCTTCGATCGTCAGCAGAACGGTGCTGCCCAGGCTCGCCCCGCTGGCGGCCAGCATCGCCCTGGTGGCAATGCCGGGCAGGATGGTCGCGGTCCGCGCGGCCACGGTGATCGTGCCGAACGCGGGCCCGACCCCGAACTCGTTCGAGGCTGCGCCCAGGCTCGCGGGTGACACACCGACGCCGCTGGTGAACCGCAGCACCGCCCCCTGGCCGACGAGCCGCAGCTGGCTGATCCGCGGCGGGCTGCTTCTCTGACCGAACAGGCCGGGGACACTGATATTCGTGGCGGGCTGGTGCCCGCTCGGCCAGATCGACCGCAGCGGCACGAAGGCCTCGCCGGGTCCGTCGGCCGAGACAGATTCCAGCGTCAGCGCCGCCGGCCGGTCAGGACCGGCGCCCGGCATGGTGTAGTTCAGGCTGAAGCCGGTGAGCGAGAGCGGGTAGTCGGCGTTGCCGGGCGACAGACTCACCTCCAGCCGCTGCAGGCTGCCGTTGACGGGCAGCGCGCCGGCCGTCAGGTCGTATCCGATGCCGGCCGCATCGGTCAGCTGCACCGTCAGCTCCGCATCCGAGATGCCGGGGCCGGTCAGTCGCGCGAGCACCTTCAGGACGGTGGGTCTGCCCGGCAGCTGCTCGCCGGCCAGGCCGGGTGATCCGCTGATCGGCCCGAACGGGTCACCGGCCGGGTAAATCGCCAGGTCCTTGCGCAGCGTCACTACCTGCCGCGCCTGCGGGCCGTTCATGCCGAGCACGGTCACGCCGTCGCCGTTCACCAGCGAGGCCGTGGTCCTGATCACCGGCGTCGCGGTCAGGACTCCCCGCGCGCTGGTGATGTCACCGACCTGACCGATCGACAACGGTGCTGCCGACGGCAGCACGACCCTGGCGTCGGCGCCGACCGTGAAGGCCGCTTGATCCCGGATCGACCGCTGCCAGCTCGAGACCTCCGCGAGCGAGATGACGCAGGTGGCCACGGCCAGCACCGCAAGCAGGGCCGGCCCGGCCTGCCGCAGCGCGCGCCGCCCCACCATCCAGGCCGCCGCCGGCGCGGTGATGCCGCGGCCGCCGGCGGCCAGCGTTTCCGTCAGGCGGATCAGCAGCGGGAGGAGTCTGAGCATAATGAGGGTTCCGGCCGCCAGTGCCAGTACGGGAGCGGCCACCAGCACGGGGTCGACGCCGATCGCTCCCGATACACCGGTGCTAACCGGCGCGGCGTAGTGCGCAAGCTGCCAGCCCGCCAGAAGGGCCACCAAGACCAGGGCGACGTCCGCGCCGGCCGATAGGGCGGTATGCACCGACCGTGGCCGGCCTTTGTCGGCCCGCTGCCTGATCGGCGACTCCGGTTCCCGCAGCCATGGCAGCGCGATGATGAGCGCGCAGCCTGCGCCGACGGCGATCCCGGCTATCCAGGCCGTCAGGGGGGAGCCGGCCGGTAGCCGCAGTGCACCAGTGCCGGCCAGGTGCAGCCTGCCGACCAGCGGCACGATCGAGATGCCCAGCAACGGGCCGATCACCGCCGCCGGTACCGCCACGAGGGCGGCCTCGGTGCCGCCGCGCCGAGCCAGCTGCCGGCGGGTAGCGCCCCGTGCCTGCAGCAGTGATGGCTCGCCGGCCCGCTGGCTGGCGAGTAGCTGCACCACGACCGTCAGCGTGGCGCCCGCGATCACGAGCAGAATGAGCAGCCCGATGAGCAGCTGCGACCTGGCCACCTCCAGGGCGACCGCCTGACCGCTCAAGAGCGCGGGAAGGTTGGTAGAAGCCTGCAGATCCGAGCTGGCGGAAGTGGTCAGCCCGCCAAGTACGGCACTGACGGACTGGCTCAGGCCCGCCAGGTTGCCGGCGGTCATGGCGGCGAAGTCCGGTATCGCCAGCCAGGACTCGCCCGCAGGCGCTGTCGGCCATCCGGTGGCGGGCCAGTTAGTGACCATCGGACTGTAGGTGATGAAGCCCGACACGCGGCTGACGGTCCCCGTCCCGGTCGGGTCGATCTGCCAGTAGTCGCTGGCCGGCTGCCGTTCGGTGTAAGTGCAGCTCACCCGGATGCGAACAATCGTGCCGGAGCTGGCGTCACGCGTCGTCACGACGTCGCCCAGGCCGACAGCGAGCTGGTGCGCGGTCGCCACGGGCAGGCAGGCCGGGACGATGCCGGATGCGGACGGGCCTGGCCAGGACCCGCTAGCCAGCTGCGCGTGCTGGCGGAAACCCTGCAGCGCCAGCAGCGATGTCTGGGCCTGCGACCCGCCCTCGTAGCCTAGGTCGAGCAGGTCACTCTTGGCCGCGTTCGTGAACGTCATGGGCAGGCCTGGCGCGCTGTCGGCGACCGAGCGAGTGAGCGCGGCCGCCTGGGCGCCGGAAAGGAATTGCGTCGATGTGACCATGATCGTGCTGCCCGGGTTCGCCGTGAGCGCCTCCCGGTTAGCGACGGTGGCCGCCTCCGCGCCGAAAGCCGCGGCGGCCGCGGTGGAGCCGGCCGTGACGACAACCGTCAGCGCAGTGATCCCGAATGCGAGCCGGTGCATCCTCAGCACCCGCAAGGCCGCTGGCATCCGGCGCATTCGGCTCCGAACCTCCCCTGGGTTGCTGTGCAGCGCCCCGAAACCGGATCGGCAGCGTCGAGCCCGCGCGGCGCTGTCGGCCGCTGTGGCTGCGGCCGGTGCTGGGCGGGCCTTACCGAGCTGCCTTTTGTATTATGCGCCGGTTAAACGGCCAGCTTGTCTGATAGATCAAGCTATATCGTATATATCCGGTAGCCCGACGCGATTGTTATGCAGCTGAGTCCGGCAAGCCGCCGGATCGTCATGCGTCGAGCAGGGTTGCCGGGGCTTGACCGCCGGCCAAAGGGCTGCGCCCCGCACCGGCGCCAGCCGTCACCTGCTGCGGGCCGTTGGCCGGCTACGTCGTCACACGCGCCGTAGACTCGGCTGACGTGACATCCGAACGGGTTCAGCTGCCCGCCCAGTACAGTCCGGGCGAGGTCGAGTCGCGCCGCTACGGGGCCTGGGAGGCGGCCGGCTACTTCACCCCCGACCCGGCGAACCCGGCGCCGGCCTTTACCATCGTCATCCCCCCGCCCAACGTGACGGGCTCACTGCACATCGGCCACGCGCTCGACCACACGCTCATTGACGCGCTGGTGCGCAGGCGCCGGATGCAGGGTTATAAGACGCTGTGGCTTCCCGGCATGGATCACGCCGGGATCGCGACCCAGAACGTGGTCGAGCGCGAACTCGCGAGGGACGGGCTGTCCCGGCACGACCTTGGCCGGGAGGCATTCGTCGAACGGGTGTGGCAGTGGAAGACCGAGTCAGGCGGGCGGATCCTCGGCCAGATGCGCCGCCTCGGGGACAGCGTGGACTGGACCCGCGAGCGCTTCACCATGGATGCCGGGCTGTCCCGCGCGGTGCAGACCATCTTCAAGCGGCTGTACACCGACGGCCTCATCTACCGGGCCCAGCGCATTATCAACTGGTGCCCCCGGTGCCTGACCGCGCTGTCTGACATCGAGGTCGAGCACACCGATGACGAGGGTGAGCTTGTCTCGATCCGGTACGGCGACGGAGACGACCAGGTCGTGGTCGCCACCACCAGGGTGGAGACGATGCTCGGAGACACCGGGGTGGCCGTCCACCCCGACGATCCGCGCTATGCCCGCCTGGTCGGGCGGGAGATCGAGCTGCCGCTGACCGGCCGCCGGATCCCGGTGGTGGCCGATCCGCACGTCGATCCCGAGTTCGGCACCGGTGCCGTTAAGGTGACCCCCGCCCACGACCCGAACGACTTCGAGATCGGCCGCAGGCACGACCTGCCAGCCGTGGTGATCATGGACGAACGCGGCGTGATAACCGCGCCAGGGCCATTCCAGGAGCTAGATCGCTTCGAGGCCAGGCCCGCGGTCCTCGCGGCCTTGCGGGCCGAGGGCCGGGTGGTCTCCGAGCGCCGCCCCTACCTGCACGCCGTGGGGCACTGCTCGCGGTGCGGTACGACGGTTGAGCCGCGGCTGTCCCTGCAGTGGTTCGTCAAGGTCGCACCGCTGGCGAAGGCGGCTGGCGACGCCGTCCGCGACGGACGGGTCCGGATCTACCCGCAGGAGATGGCGGCCCGCTACTTCGACTGGGTTGATGACATGCACGACTGGTGCATCAGCCGTCAGCTCTGGTGGGGCCACCGGATCCCGGTCTGGTACGGGCCCGGCGGCCAGGTCGTCTGCCTCGGTCCCGATGAGGATCCGCCGACTGGCGAGGGCTGGGAGCAGGACGTCGACGTGCTCGACACCTGGTTCTCCTCGGCCCTCTGGCCGTTCTCCACCCTCGGGTGGCCCGAGGACACCGCCGACCTGCGTACGTTCTACCCGACCAGCGTCCTGGTCACCGGGTACGACATCCTGTTCTTCTGGGTGGCCAGGATGATGCTGTTCGGGCTGTACGCCATGGCCGCGGCCGGACCCGAGGACTCGGTGCCATTCCGGCAGGTGGCCTTGCACGGCCTGGTGCGGGACCAGTTCGGCAAGAAGATGTCGAAGACGCGCGGCAACACCGTAGACCCGCTGGACTGGATCGACCGGTTCGGCGCGGACGCCACCCGGTTCACGCTCGCCCGCGGAGCGACGCCCGGCGGTGACGTCGCCGTGAGCGAGGAGTGGGTCGCCGGCTCGCGCAACTTCTGCAACAAACTGTGGAACGCGGCCAGGTTCGCGCTCCTCAACGGCGCCATCCCCGGTCATCCGCTGCCGCCGGCCAGCGATCTGGCCACGGCTGACCGGTGGATCCTGTCCCGGCTGGCTGAGGTCACGGCCGAGGTGGACGAGCTCTACGAGCAGTTCGAATTCGCCAAAATCTGCGAGGTGCTCTACCACTTTGCCTGGGATGAGTTCTGCGACTGGTACCTGGAGCTGGCAAAGCCGGTCCTGGCTAACGCGGGGCTGACTGCTCAGGACGAGGCCGCCGCCGATGCCACCCGACGCGTCCTCGGCGAGATCCTCGACCGGCTGCTTCGGCTGCTGCACCCAGTCCTGCCATTCGTGACCGAGGAGCTGTGGACCGCGGTGACCGGCGGTGAGTCGGTCGTGATAGCACGGTGGCCGGGCACGACGGCCGCCGGCGTCCCGGCCTTGCCGCGGCTGACCGTTGACGCCGGAGCCGAGGCGGAGATCAGTTCGCTGATGCGGCTGGTCACGGAGGTGCGCCGGTTCCGGTCGGACCAGGGTCTGCGACCGGGCCAGCAAGTCCCGGCCGTGCTTACTGGCATCGGCGGGACTCCCCTGGCCGGGCACGAGGCGAGGATCCGGTCGCTCCTGCGGCTGACCGAGCCCGGCGAGGTATTCGTGCCGACGGGCACCGCACAGGCCGAGGGCGTCATCGTCGAACTCGACACGGCGGCAGGCCTGGACATCGAGGCCGAGCGCAAGCGCCTGACTAAGGACCTGGCCACCGCGCGGGCTGACATTGAGGCGGCCGAGCGGAAGCTGGCGAGCCCGTCCTTCGTCGAGCGGGCCCCGGGCGAGGTCGTGGCCAAGAACCGGGAGCGGCTAGCGGCCGCGCAGGCGGAAGTCCTGCGGCTGACCGAGCGCCTGGCCGCCCTGCCCAGCGGGGCCGACGGCGGATGAGGGGCAGACCGGCATGACCGGCGACTGGCAGGACCGGCTGCGCGAGATCGAGAAGGACATCTTCGCCCGCCGGCCCGAGCACTCCATCAACCCGTCGCTGGAGCGGATTACCGCCCTGGTCACGCTGCTCGGAGATCCGCAGCGAGCTTATCCGGTGATCCACATCACCGGCACCACCGGCAAGACCTCGACCGCCCGGATGGCCGAGGTGCTGCTGCGCGCCCGGGGACTGCGCACGGGCCTGTTCACCAGCCCGCACCTGTCCAGCGTCGGCGAGCGCATCGTGGTGGACGGACAGCCGCTGTCCGGGGAAGAGTTCGTCGAGGCCTACGACGAGATCAAGCCCTACGTGGACCTGGTCGACGCCAGCCACGAGGTCCGGTTGTCGTTCTTCGAGGTGCTGACGGGCATGGCGTTTTCCGTGTTCGCCGACGCACCCGTGGATGTCTGCGTGCTTGAGGTCGGCATGGGCGGGACCTGGGACAACACCAACGTCGCGGACGGCGTCGTGGCCGTGGTGACGCCGATCTCCATCGATCACGCTCGGTACCTGGGCAACACCGTGCAGGAAATCGCGACCGACAAGGCGGGGATCATCAAGCCGGGCGCCATCGCCGTGCTCGCCCAGCAACCGCCGCCGGCCGCCGAGGCGCTGCTGCGGCGGGTGGCGGAGGTCGGCGCCACGGTCGCGCGCGAGGGCATGGAGTTCGGCGTGCTCAGCCGTGAGCTGGCGGTCGGCGGCCAGCAGGTCTCGATCCGCGGACTGCGCGGCGACTATACCGATCTGTACCTGCCCCTGTTCGGCGCCCACCAGGCGGGCAACCTGGCCTGCGCGATCGCGGCCGTCGAGGCGTTCGCGGCGACCCCGCAGGGCGAGGATCCCGATTCGCCGCCGCAGGCTCTCGACCCGGCCATCGTGCGGGAGGCGGCCGCGACCATGAGCTCGCCTGGTCGGCTTGAGGTCGTGCGGCGCAGTCCCGTTGTCATCGTGGATGCCGCACACAACCCTGGCGGGATGGCGGCCTCGATGGCGGCCCTGACCGAGTCGTTCAGCTTCACCGAGCTGATCGCGATCATGGCGGTTGCGCAAGATAAGGACGTGGCAGGCATCCTGGGCGAGCTGGAGCCGGTCGCGTCCCGGCTCATTGTCACGGCCAACTCCTCGTCGCGGTCAATGGACCCGACCGCGCTCGGCGAGGCCGCGATGGAGATCTTCGGGCCGGAGCGGGTCAGCGTCGCGGCCCGGCTCGACGACGCGATAGAACTGGGCGTTGCCCTCGCCGACGAGGCGGATGCCGCAGACGGACCAGGCAGCGCCGGCGTGCTCATCACCGGGTCGGTAATCACAGCGGGTGATGCGCGGGTTCTGCTGAGTTCAGATCGGAACGAGGCGGGCCCGGGGCAGGAGGACGGTCCGTGAGGCGACTGTGTGCCACCGTGCTCGCTATGGAGGTCATCGTCATCGTGCTGGCGATCCCGGTGGCGACTCACATTGACCACCTGTCACCGAAGACGGCCGGCCTGACCGGGGGAATCACGGCCGTGGTCGCCCTCGTGCTCGCACTGATCGCTCGCCATCAGCTGGCCGTGACCCTGGTGGCCGGCAGCCTGCTGCAGTTGTTTGTGATCGTCTCGGGCAAAATCGTGCCGGTCATGTATTTTCTTGGCGGCATCTTCGCCGCATTGTGGGTCATCGGCATCTGGCTCGGCTGGCGTGTCGAGCGCGCCGCCGGTCACTGAATGCCAAAGCGCGCGCCAACACGCGTCCCCCGCCTCAACGCCAGCTGGCGCGGCATGTAGGCTATCCATTCGCGGGACACTCGTCGCCGGTAATGCTAACGGAGCGCTTGTGTCCGGTCGCTGGTAGTGGCAAAAGGGAATGCTCAAGCGGCTTTCCTCGCTTTGGCACTATCGGTCGCGACGGCACGTTGGACGTTCCGGACGAGCGTCCGGGGTTGCCGACGCAGGCTCGCGCCGGCTGGGCAGCCGGGCAGATCTGCTGCCCCGCCGTTGCTGGGCAGGCCTAGCCCGGTACAAGCTGCAAGGTGTTTGCTGTACTGGGAAAGCGCCGAACGCGCGTCAGAAAAATGCAGATCACCTCGCAGGATCCGGCTGGAAGGTTCTTGTTCCTCATGAGCAACGCGATGGCGTTTCTGGGCCGTGACATGGCGGTTGACCTGGGCACCGCCAACACGCTGGTGTACGTACGGGGCCGGGG
>JASIBJ010000405.1 GCA_030045215.1 Streptosporangiaceae bacterium
CACCGTGCCTGGCCCAGGCTGACGTCGCTGCCCGCGTGCTGCGTGCCCGATCAGACAGCTACGCTCGGCGCCGGGTGGTCACTTACGAGCAAGCTCCGCATGCGAATGACCTGGGCTCGGACTGGCAATCAGAGCCTTCAAGCTGGTCCTGGCGTTCGGCATAATCCCGGTCATGGGATTTGCCTGGCGGGCTCGAATAGCGGCGCGCATGATCAAAGAGACGCTGCGCCCGTTGCGACCTCAGTCATACCGGCAGGTGTGGCTGTCAGTTACCGCGGTGCCGCTGGCAGTGCTCATTATCGGTCTCGGTCTCAGGCTGATCTTCCACACGCGGCCTCAGTTCGACCCGTATGCGGCCATGGGTACTGTCAGCTATATTGCGCTCGTTGGCGGTCGGCAAAGCCTTGCACTACGCAGGCAACGCCATGGACTCTCCTGGTCACGTGAACAGAGCGAGGCTCGGCGCCTGGCGCGCTAAGAGCCCTGACGCACGCTGGGCCGGACCCCGCTGGCCGGGGCGATGGGGTGTCGCATGGCTTACCAGTCTGGGATGCGTGCGCCTGTCGTCAGGCTGAAGTTATTCTCTGTGTAGAACTGGACGCGCCGTTTGCCTTGCCGGGAGGAGCAGCGGATGAAGTCTCGCGGCTCGAGCTTGGGGTCGGTGGCGAGCTTGACGTAGCCGAACCGGTCGTCGCGGCGGATCACGCCGTCGGCGACTTGGGATAGGTCAAGGTACTGCACTTTCCATGAGGAGTCGTCGCCCCAGATGCAGCCCCAGACGAACCCGAAATCGCCGGCCGGCCATTCGTCGTCGTCGGCCCGCCAGAGCATCGAGCCGGGCAGTTTCGCCCCGTCGTGCAAGTCCCACCAGTCTGGAACGTAGAACCCGACCGGGCAGAATCCGCCTGCGGCTGGTTCCTCGGCGGCCACGATCTGGCCGGTGTGCAGGTCCATCACCGAGGTCGCGGTGTAGTGCGTGGAGATGAGCGCGAAGACGCGGTCGCCTTGGCGGAAGGGCTCGAAGGTCTGCAGCATGCTGTAGTTGCGGTCGTAGCTTGTGATCACCGTCTCGCCGTCCAGCACCTCAACATGAACGGTTTGCAACCTGCCAGGTTTCTTAGCTGTCGTCACGCGGGTGGTGTAGCGGTCTCGCGGTTTGGGCTGGGCCGGGGGCTGCCACAGCCCGGTCGTGTCGATCTCCTCGATCCAGTACCGCTCGTATTTGATTCCGGCCGCTTCCCCTCGCCGGACTGACTCGGCCAGCAGAACGTCCGCTTCGTGCCGCGAGCGGCGCGCGCCGAACGCACGCACGCGGGTCCCGCTTGCATACTGGGCGCGGACCTCGTAGATGCATGACGTGCCGGGTTGGGTCACGCTGCTCAGCATTCCAAAATGGATCCGCCCGCAGCTACGGGCACTTGCTGGCTGGTTCCGGTCAGCCAGTGCGGGTTCGTGCGCGGAGGTCTTGCTGGTGGCAAGCCGGCAGGACTGAGCCGAGCGCTCATGGACGGCGACGACCGACGATCCTGCTGATCGCTGCTCGCCTGCTGTCCTGGCCCGAAATTCCGCGAGCGAGTTACAGTTGCGGCATGAAGGGCATCCACCGCAGCACAACAAGGCAGAACTCGCTTACCTCTGCGCGCAAGTCGGCTGTCTGGCTGCTCCAGCTCTCAGGCGCCGCGAGCGCAATCCTTGTGCAGCTCGCCCTCGTGGCATACGTCGCCTACATCCTGATAACGCAGCCCTCGAATGCATGGGCACGCCCGATCTCCGTTGCAACCGGATTCATTGTTTGCCTCGGCGCCCTGGGCCGGTTTATCGGGAAGCGCATGGATCGGGCGGACGCAAGCAGGTAGCGGCGTCAGGCACCGTGCCGAGCCGCCGGGTGGCGCCGGGACGCCGCTGGACTGGGCCGCCGTGACTATGCTGACGAGCTGCGTAACGAGGCGGCCTTTGGCGCGCCACGGTCAATCCCTAGTTCTCTTCGGGCTGGAGATGCCCGGACTGATGCGCCCTCCGTGAGGCTTCCACGACACCCCCAGCCGCGAGTACCGTGACATTGACTGACCGGACAAAGGCAGGTGCAGTGGTGCCCAAGGAACCAGGGCCAGAAATGCAGCCCACAAAGATAGGGCGGGGGCAAGGCAAGTATTACGACCCGTTCTACGCGTTCGAGCAGATAGCCCGGTATCACGGTGAGCCGCCTGCGCCCCCCGAGCCGAAGAAAGGCGCGCTGCTCGCCATCGAAATGCTAACGAGCAAGGCCGCTGTCATAGTGATGGCCTGCGTGCTCGCCGCCGTGGTCTTTGGCTTCCTGGTGGTCCTGGTCTTCAGAGGGTGATCGAAGACCTGGCAGCCGACACCGGGACACGGAAGAGGTCACTGGCTCAATCCCGGTATCGCCCGCCTAGGTCCTTCCCGGCCAAGGTTTAACTAGCGGAGGAAAACGGGGTGACCGGTTGCCGACAGCGCGAGCCCGAGGAGGAAGAGCGCGATCAGGAGAATCGCCACGAGCAGCCTCGTAACTCCGCTTGCGTGCCGTTTCGATTCATCAGGGTGTTGGTGCGGGTTGTTGCTCACGGTGCTCCTCTTGCGGTATGGCAACGCTCGATTCATGGTGACTCCAGCCGGGTGCAGGGGCGCAGTCCGGAAACGGGCTGCGATCAGCCAGACAGGACCAGCAGGCGGTAGAGCTGGAGAGCGCGACTTCTGCTGAGCAGCGCGATCTGGAGTTGTCGGCCCGGAAACGGCTTGGCTACCTGCGGGGCTTCCCAGAGTTCGCCCGCCACACTGATGCCGAAGGCACCTTTTGAGTCATAGACCTGCATGAGGAGCGCTGACACGGCCGCCACATCGGCGGCCGGCACGGCGATGATGAATCCGTACTGGGTGGGCTGCGGCGGCTGTCCCGGCACAGGCGTCGGGCGGGACGGGGTCACTGAAGTCAACCCAGCGGACGTGAGCGTGACCGGCGGGCCGAGGGGACTGTAGCACCCCGTGGGGGCCGCGCCCGGGACGACAGGTACCCAGCCGGACGGGCACCCGCCCGTTGCCGTAGGGGGCTGGCTGCGCATGGCTTGCAGGATGATCGGTGACTTCAGATGGTATTGCGGCGGCACCGGGGCATCCGGGTGCGGGCTGAGGGGAGCGATGTGGCTGCAGCTGGCGGCGGCCAGCACGACACCCGCGGCGGTTAGCAAGCTGGCAAGGAGAGATGCCCGGCGTGGAAGGGGCGGCAGCGGCATGTCCTGGATCCCTTCTAGGCAGCTGTGGTGTGTGGATGCGCTGGGAGTCCGGTGGTGGCTACCCGGGCGCGGACGTCGGGCGCGACTAGCGCGGCAGAGATCAGCAGGATCAGCAGTTCCGACAGGCTCACATCGATCAGGTGAGGGTCCTGCAGATAGTCGGTAATCGAGAAGATCCGGTACGCCCCGGCATCGACGGCCAGCAGGACCAGGGTTCGCGACCACAGACCCGATCGGGCCACCTGCCCGAACCAGATTCTGGGCGCGTGCGCCAGACAGGCAATGGCAACCAGAATGCAGTACAGCCCGGAGAAATCCGGTACCCAGGCGGAGTTGCCGGTCGCTTGCAGCGCGAGCAGGGGCGCATAGACCACGAGGTAGCCGACGGGCAGTGCCAGGAGCCAGGGCCAGCGCGCAGGCGACGGCGCGTCTCGGTGGAAGGCGCTCATGGCCAGGACCGGCGCCAGGTTGATCAGGACCCAGAACGCCCACGCCCCGGCGGAGGGCGTAGGCAGCCGGCCGTTGAACTGGTGCTGCAGTAGGACCACCAGGTCGGGAACTATGGCCAGTGCGGCGACGACCCTGGCAGGCCGGTAATACCCCAGGACCAGCAGCACGAAGACCACGACCCAGCCGTAGCCAACCACGTAGAAGACGGCTTGCGCGGGCTCGGCAGGCCCGCTGGCCATCATGCTCGCAGGCGGCGCGGGGACCCAGCCGAACAAGTGGCGGCTCCAGGCCATGGCGACCAAGCCGCTCAAGCCGCGCATCGCCTGGACCACCGTGACGGCGAGTACCGCGTACCGCGCGACCTGCCCGCGAGGAAGGTACCGGCGCGCTGTGCCTGCGCGGTTCAGGTACAGCCGCATGGCCAGGCCGGCCACGCTGGTGATCTCGCCCCAGCTAGGCCCGGCAGCCTTACTGATGTACGCGTCTGCGTCTGCGTCACCGGTCAGCCAGCTGTCCAGGAACGCGGCCGTCATCTCCTCTTGCCACCGCTCTCGGTACGAGCCGGGCAGCAACCGCAGCACCCTCCGGTACCGCCGCTCTAGGTTGCCGCTCATCCGGTTGTCTGCGCGCCGCTGAGACGCAGTCGCGCCCGCACCACCCGCGCGGTGGCGGCGCGCAGCTCGGCCTCGTCCGCCAGCGCCCGCCGTCCGTCCTGGGTCAGCCGGTAATACCGGCGCAGTCGGCCGTCATGTGCTTCCTCGCGGTCGGGCTCGATCAGCCCGTCGGCCGCCAGCCGGTCCAGCACGCCGTACAGGCTCCCGATCTTCAGCTGAACGCGGCCGTTCGACAGGTCGGCCACCTCACGCACGATGCCGTAACCATGCCGCGGGCCATCGGCTAGCGCAGTGAGGACGAAGAATGCCTGTCCGGTCATGGGTCCATCAGTCATGCCAAACAATATAGTGTCAAACATGATATTAGTCGAGACACCCACAGCGGGTGACTCTCGCAACGAGCGAGGCCAAGTTCGGCTGGGTGTCCCCGCCTGAAAAGCGAGGCGGGGCAGAGTCGCCGGTCCATGGCATCCGTGTGCAATTCACCCGAGAAGCGCCTATGTAATCGGTCATCCCAAGTGTGAGCCACTCGCAGTTCCCCGCGCCTGAGGGATCTCGCTGGGCGCCGCCGCAAGATCACACGGGTACCTTCGTGTCGAAGAAGTGATTCAGACGGTCAACGTCTGCTGCGTACTCAGCTTGCTGCTTCGGCGTTTCGTCCGTATCGGGAAGGGCCGCGATCTGCCGTAGCTCGCGAATAGCCGTGCGGTAAGCCCGCATCCCGCCTGGCAGCCTATAGTCGCGTGCCAGCCCAAGCTGCAGGTCAGTGATGGCTACTTCCAAGTAAGCCCCCTCACCGGCGCCGCCAGCATCACCCGAGCTCGTGTTACTGACGGCCCACGCGTACTGCGCGCTGTAATATCCCGCACTCTGAGACGACTGCACAGGCAGCGCGCGCAGGCCGAAGTAACTTGCCGCTACCCCCGGCCGCGATGCACAGTCTGTGACGCCACCCGCGCGGGCTTGTCCGCTCCCGGAGTTGCTTGCGCACGACGCGACGCTGGCCAAGGCCAGAGCCGCACTCACAAAGGCAGCTGCACGCCATGCAAATCCGCCACGCGACATAGCCACTCTCCGACAACCTCGGCCGCCCGATTCCCTGAACGAGGCCCACGCTCTTACGACCTGCCATCTCACCGCGCGGTTGCAGCGACAGGGCCGGGACCGCGCCAAACGCGGACTCGTGGCCGACCTTGCCCTGCGTTCAAGGGCGTCGTGCCGGTGCGTATCCAATCGATTCGGCGGCCCGCCTCCACTGACGGCCGCCCATGGCCCGTGCCCGTCGCGTGCCCCGCCGTGACGGCAGGCAGGGTAATGGCGTGCTTATCGTCCAATCTCGGCCAATTCCGGCCGATCATTCTTTACCTTTTGAGGAGGTGCTCACGGTTTGCTGTTTGTCAGCAGGCTGGCTCAATGTGGGCGAATCGCCCGCGCCGCGGTGCCAATCCTGGTTAGCCTGATGACCGCCGAGGAGAGGGTCGCGTAATGGCTAATGCCCAGGGCCGGGACTTCAGCGAGTACCAGCCGCCCGTCGATTCCGAGATGCTCGAGGGCCTGTCGTTCGCCTACACGCGCGTGTCCAACTGGAACGGCACGACGATGGGCACCGACCCGAACTTCGCGCACAACTGGGCAGAGATCAAGGCGCTCAAGCTGCACCGGGGAGCGTACTGGTACCTGATGCCTGACGTTGACGCTGTATCCCAGGCCCGCTACTTCGTCGACGCGGTCAAGAAGGCTGGGCTCGACGCTGGCGACATGCTGGTCTGCGACAGCGAGACCCCGACAGACAACATCGACGAGATCACGTATTCCTTCTGCAAAGAGACTGCCTCGTTAGCCGGACCGAACTGCCCCGTGATCGTCTACTCCGATGAGAACGTGGGCCAGCTGCTGACCTCTTGCACGTACTGGCCGTACTGGATGGCGTGGCTCTCTTCCGACCCGCCGACGCCATCTGAGACCAGCCCGTGGCAGGCCTGGACATTCTGGCAGTGGGGCACGGTCGACGATGTCGACGCCGACTACTTCAACGGCACCCCCGAGCAGCTCGACACGTGGATTGCCAGCTACCTGCCGAAGCCCGCACCACCCCCGGAGGATGAAGAGATGATCTTGGTAATGCCGGCCAGGGCACAGGTTCCCTCAGGTACCGAATGGCCGGGAGTCTTCCTGCTGTTCTGTGACGGCACCATGAGCCACGTCCTGCCGACCGCCGGGAATCCGCCTGTGTCGAACCTCGAGGCGTACCAGTCGGCAGGGATCAAGGGCCCAGTGACTATCACCTGGGATGAGTACCAGGCTCTCCTGGCGATCAATCCGAGCTGACGCCGTACGCCTGCGGCCGCGCTCTTGCTGCGCCGACAGCACGTCGTCGCCAGAGGCATCGGCGCCTGCGAACGTGTCATTCGTGGCAGCGCCCCCGGCGGAGGTGACCCGCACTAAACCCCGGCTGACGAGCCGCTGATGTCGTCGCGAACGATTCCGTATATGAAGCTGTCGCGCCACCGCCCATCCCGGAAATGCGTTCCCCGAAGCCGACCTTCCCGGCTGAATCCGCTCCGCTCCAACGCGCGTTGCTCGGCGATATTCGTGACCTCTGTCGCTGCCCAAACCCGGAACGCGGTTGTCGTCGAGAACAGATACTCGACGAGCAGGCGCTGAGCCGCCGCCCCGGCGCCGCGGCCGCGCATCTCCGGAACGACTAGCACCCCAATCTCCCATGCGCCCGGCCCAGGCCGTTCGGTCTCGTGCCAATCAACCCAGCCCGCAAGGGCGTCATCTTCGACGGTGACGATGGCGAGACAGTAGGGACTTGATCCGAGCAACCCATCCTGTTGCCAGCGCTTCCGGTAGCGGCCTGGTGAGGTGAACCCGACCCACTCGAACGGTTCAGACAGCTCGGGGTCGGTAGCGAACCGTTCAAACAGCCCCAGGTCAGGCTCGGTGAACGGTCGAAGGCGCACGGACAGCCGGTCCATCCCCATATTCTCGCAGCCGAGCATCGCAGCGACATGACCTGATGACTCCTGATCATTACGTTCCGGCGGCACTCGGAGCCTGCGCACGGCCGGAAAACTCACCCGACACGGACATCGAGGCACGGTATCGTCGCCGGGGTGACGAGGATCTCAATTGTCGGGGTTCCGAGCAGTGCTGCCAGCTATGCGGCCGGGCAGGATCTGGCGCCTGCGGCCTTGCGCTCGGCGGGCTTGGTCGACGCACTCATTGCATCAGGCCTGGACGTCCATGACGACGGGGACCTGCCTCACCAGGTATGGAGCCCTGACCGCAGTCACCCGCTAGCCCAGAACGTCGGCCAGGTGATTGTGTCGCTGCAGCAACTGGCAGGACAACTGGAACCGCTGCTGGCGCGCGGCGACTTTGCGCTGATCCTCGGCGGTAACTGCACCATCGCGCTCGGAGTCATGGCGGCCCTGCGTCGCCTGGACGGCGGCACTCCCGGATTGCTGTATACCGATCGTCATCTGGATCTCAACACCCCGGAAAGCACCGCTGACGGGGCACTGGACTGGATGGGGCTAGCGCATGCACTGGCATTGCCCGGGTGCGTGGACACGCTCGCTGACGCGTTCGGACCCCGGCCGCTTCTTGAGGCGCGCCAGCTGGCCTGGCTTGGGGTCGAGCCACTCGTGACAACGGAGTGGGAGCGCGAGCAGGTGGACCGGCTCGGCCTGCACGTCACCACCAGCGATGCACTGACCGCGAATCCAGCGGTGGCGGCCGCGACCGCGCTAAGCCAGCTTCCTTCTGGTCCGCTGGCCATCCATATCGATGTCGATGTCCTCGACTTCATCGATGCCCCGCTGGCCGAGAACACTGACTGCCGCAACACGGGACCGACCCTCGACCAGGTCGTTGAGGCGCTCACCTCGGCCGCGCGCGAGGGGCGGCCACGAGGGCTGTCGATTGGGGAACTCAACCCGACTCGCTGCGCGGGCGACCCAGATGCGCTTCCCCGCTTCATCGCGGGCATCGTCCGTGTCGCCGCCGCCGCAGTGACGTAGGCGCTCAGCGTGACGATGGGCCGGTGCTCGGCGGCTGGATGCTGACTCGTGCGCCGAAGTCGATCAGCGTGAGCTGCAGCGAGTAGGTGAAGGGTACCGGCGCACCCAGCAGGCTGACCGAGCCGCGGCCGGTGATAGTAAGCCGCCGAAGGATCAGGCCGGACTGGCTCACGTCGACCACCACGGTCCAGCGGCTCGCCCGCCCAGAGCTCTACCGTTGACAGCGCCGTGCACGGCCTGGACAGCTACCTGGCCACGACCTGCCACATCGACATGAGTTCGTGACCGGCGGCCGCCACGCGGACGCGAGCAGACCGCCAGTGCCTTAGGCCTGCGAGCGGGCAGGTTCCAGCGCGCCTCGCACCCGCGAGACGAAGTGGGCCTGCTCGGCAGCGGCGGTTACCCTCATGCGCTCAAAGGTGTCGCCGAGTCTGACATCGGCGTAGAGGTCGCCAGCATCCTCGTGGAAGTGCAGGAACGCGCGGGAGCCCCGCGAGAAAGCGCCGCGCCTGCGCTCCCGCAGTTGCGGCAGCCCTCGGAGTTCCGCCAGCAACGCCTCAAGGCGATCAAGGTCTTCCTGCGTCGCATGTCGCACCGGTCGAGCATGACGTTAAGCAGCAGCCCGACGCAAGGACCGGCTATCTGGTCAGCAACTGGCGGTCAGCGCCGGTCCGGCTGCCGCAAGGCCTGCGAATCCTGTGCCTGCGGCGCGGCGGCGCCGCGGGTAGTAGCAGACAGCGGATGAGGCCGGCGAGGCTGAGGCCGGCGGCGAAACACGCCGCGCCGACCGGCACCATCACGACGTTCGCGCCGGCCGTATCGGCATCGGGAGCGGCGACCGCCACGATGCGAGGCGATCAAGGAGATCGACATGAGCGAGCGGAACGAGCCCGAAGGGCTCAGTGACGAGCGTGGCCTCCTGCAGGGCTGGCTCGATTACTACCGGGCGACGCTGCTGGCCAAGTGCGAAGGCTTGTCCGGGGAGCAACTCGTCACGCGCTCCTGCGAGCCTTCGCGGATGTCCCTGCTCGGCCTGGTCCGGCATATGACGGAAATGGAACGGGTCTACGGACACCGGCTGGCCGACCGGAGAGTTGGCTTGCTGTACTGCACCGAGGAGAACGAGGAGGGCGATTTCGAAGCCGCGAGCGCGGCGGGCGCGGCCGCCGACATCGAGACTTTCCGCGAGCACTGCGCTCGCACGCGACAGATCATGGCCCGCCACGAGCTGGACGACACGTTCGGCACGAACAACTCGCACTCGTTGCGCTGGTTCTACCAGTACCTGATCAAGGAGTACGCGCGTCACCTCGGTCACGCCGACCTGCTGCGCGAGCGAATCGACGGTGCAACTGGCGAGTAGCCCACGGCACCGCGGTAGTGCGCGCCCGTGGCGATAACGCCCGCCGGCATGTCGCCGGCGGCTCGCCCGGATACTGGAACAGTGACAGAACTGATCAGGCCCGCCATTCCCGCCGATGTCGGTGCAATCGCGGCGATGGCCAGCGCCCGTCGCAGCCAGTACGCGCGCTACCAGCCTGTGTTCTGGGCGCCCGCGCCGGGTGCGGAGGAACTCCACAAGCCCTACCTCGCCAAGCTGGTCAGTGACGAGAACGTGATCAGCATGGTCGCCGAGGAGTCCGGCACGTTGACCGGCTTCGTCATCGCCATGATCGTGGGCGCTCCCGCCGTCTATGACCCGGGCGGCCGGACATGCCAGATCGACGACTTCGTGGTGGCACCGGGCCGCTGGGAGAGCACGGGGAGGCAGCTTCTTCAAGCTGCGCTTGAGCGCGCGGCAGACCGCGGCGCCGTGCAGGCGGTGGTAGTGGCCGCGAATCTCGACGCGGACAAGCGAGAGGCACTCCGCGCGTCCGGGCTGTCCATCGCCTCTGAGTGGTGGGTCACTTCAACGCTGCGATCGCCAGGACGCCGCCACACATGAGCACGGCTCCGGCCACCTGGAGCAAACTCGGCCGCTGGCCCAAGATGACGGCGGCGAGAACCATGGCCGCCGCTGGCTGCACCAGCAGCATGAGGGATGACACCGCGGCGGGCAGCCGCGGCAGCGACGACGTGATGAGCAGCCAGCCGGCGGTCTGGACCAGCAGCGCGAGGAGCATCAGCGACAGCAGGGAGTGCACCGGAACCGCGAGGTGCAAGCCGCCGGACACCAGCCCGAGCAGCAGTGCTCCGAGGGCCGCGCCCGCAGTCGCGTCGAAGAGTTGACCGGCCACGTGCCGCCCCTGGCCGGCGGCGTGCCGCAAGATCAGCAGGAAGCATGCGTAGGCGCCGCTTGCCGCCGCCCCGGTTGCGACCCCGGCAGCGGGATGCGGCGCGGTACCGCCGCCGCCAGCCAGACCCGACACGAACGCGAGACCCAGGAGCATCACAGGCAGCGCGGTGAGGTAGCGCCGGCCAGGACGCTCGCGCAGCACAACCCAGGCGAGGACCGCGACGAACGGTACATACAGGCTGCCGACCACCGTGGAGACCCCGGCCCCGACATCTGCGATCGTGTGATTGAAGAGCACGAGGTCGA
>JASIBJ010000406.1 GCA_030045215.1 Streptosporangiaceae bacterium
AATGCGCTCTTCAACCTGTTCAGCGCCGCGACGCTCATGCCGGCCGTGATCTACCTCGTCACCGTGATCCTGTACGCGCTGGCAAGGAAGCGCCTCCCGGCCACGCATGGGTTCTCGCTCCGGCGGTGGGAGATCCCGGTGGTCGTGATCTCGCTCGTGTGGCTGGCGTTCGAGATGTCGATCTTCCGCGCGAGCTCATTCGGCACGCCGTGGGCGTATGCGGGCGTTATGACGGCCATCGGCCTGCTCTACTTCCTCTACCTGGTCGCCTCGCGGCGCTCCTTGGCTATGCCTGGTACCGCCGGGACGAGTCCTGCTTCCGGAGGCTCCCAAGCGCCGCCCGTGTCAGGGGCTTCGATGCCCGACGATCGGTGAGCGGCGCGATCCTCGCGCTCGACCAGGGGACGTCGGCCACGAAGGCGCTGGTCGTTCGCGTCGACGGGTCGGTCGCCGCGGAGGCCGAGGTGCCGGTCACGACCCGCGTCCTTGGGACCGACGGGGTCGAGACCGAAGCCGTCGAACTGTGGATGTCGCTGCTCACCGCGGGCAGGGCGGCCGCCGCCGAGGCCGGCGAGGAGATCTCGGCCGTCGCGCTAGCCAACCAGGGCGAGACGGTTCTTGCGTGGCGGCGCGCCACCGGCGAACCCCTCTCGGCAGCGATCGGCTGGCAGGACCGGCGGGCGGCGCGGATAACCGACGCGCTGACCTCCCGCCGAGAGGAGGTGCGGGCGCTGACCGGGCTCGAGCTTGATCCCTACTTCTCCGCCCCGAAGATGACCTGGCTCCGCCCTCAGGTCCCCGACGACGCGGTCATTACCACCACTGACACGTGGCTGCTCCACCGGCTCACCGGGAGCTACGTGACAGATGCCGCCACCGCGTCGCGGACGCTGCTGTTCGACCTCGATGCGGGCGCGTGGTCCGAGGAGCTCTGCCTGCTGTTCGGCGTCGACGTCGCCGCACTGCCCTCGATCGTCGAGAACACGAGCCTCATCGGCTCGACGCATGCCTTCGGCGCCGAGGTGCCGGTGGTCGGCACCGCCGTCGACCAGCAGGCGGCGCTGTTCGCGCAGGGGTGCTTCGAGCGGGGCCAGGCCAAGTGCACGTACGGCACCGGTGCATTCCTGTTGACCACGCTCGGCGGCTCGGCCTCGCGCTCGGCGGCTGGGCTGGCAACGTGCGTCGCGTGGCGCATCGGCGCCGCCACCACGTACTGCCTCGACGGACAGGTGTACACGGCCGGCTCCGCCGTGAGCTGGCTGGTCTCCCTGGGGATGATCGATTCCCCCGCAGCGCTCGACGCTGTGGTCCAGGGCGGCGGCTCCCGGTCCGGAAGCGCAGTCGTTGGGAGCGCCGAGGCGTTTGTTCCCGCGCTCAGTGGCCTCGCCGCCCCCTACTGGGCGGCCTCGGCACGGGCGGCATGGTCGGGCCTGAGCCTCAACACCGACCGTGCCGCGATGGTCCGCGCCGTCCTCGAGGGTATCGCCGCAAATGTCGCCGTGCTCGGCCGTGCCGAAGCTGCGGACCTCGGCCGCCCGATCGACCGGCTACGGGCCGATGGTGGACTCGTCCGCTGCCGGACGCTCATGCAGGCGCAGGCGGACCTCCTGCAGGCACCGGTGGACGTGTACGCCACTCCGCACGCGACGGCCCTCGGGGTAGCCGCGCTGGCACGCCTCGGCCTGGGCGACGCCGCCACGGCCGCTGAGGCGGTATCGGCCTGGCGTCCGTCCGCAACGTACGAACCCTCGTGCCCGGCCGCGGAGGCCGAGCGTCGGCTCGTGCACTGGCAGCAGGCGGCGGACGCCGTCGCCCGGGGGTTTGGCGCTGCGGAGACGGCGCTATGAGGGTTCGATGAGCCTGGCGGGCGCTCGGTCCGACTACGATGTCGCCGTTATTGGTGCCGGGGTCGTTGGCGTGGCCATCGCACGGGAGCTCAGCTGCTATGAGCTCCGCACCGTCGTCATCGAGGCGTGCAGTGACATCGGCACGGGCACGACCAAAGCGAACACAGCGATCCGCCACACCGGGTTCGACGCCAAGCCCGGCTCGCTCGAGGCGACGCTGCTCCGTCGCGCGTACCCGCTCCTCACCGAGTACGCGGCGCGCACCGGTATCCCGCTGGAAACGCCCGGCGCCCTGCTGGTGGCGTGGAGCGCCGAGCAGTTGGCGCGCCTCGAAGAGCTGGCAACGCAGGCCAAGGAGAACGGCATCGGAGACGTCCATCCGGTCTCGGTAGCCAAGCTCTATGCCAGGGAGCCGCGCCTCGGCCATGGGGCGCTAGGCGCCCTCGCAATCCCCGGCGAGGGCATCATGTGCCCGTTCACGACGCCCCTCGCGTTCGCCACAGAGGCGGTGACGAACGGCGTCCGTATCGAGCTCGACACACCGGTGCGGGCGATCGAGGACCACGGCGGCTGTTACGCGATCTCGACGTCGCGCGGCGTCGTGCAGGCGCGATGGGTTGTCAACGCGGCCGGGCTGTCCTCCGACTTCATTGACCGCATGATGGGGCACGACCGGTTTACGGTCCATCCCCGCCGCGGCCAGCTCATAGTGTTCGACAAGCTAGCCCGCCCCCTTGTCTCCTCGATCCTCCTGCCAGTGCCCACCACGGTCAGCAAGGGCGTGCTGGTCGCCCCGACGGTTTTCGGAAACGTGCTGCTCGGGCCCACGGCCGAGGACGTGGATGACCGCACCGCCACGGAGACGACGGCCGACGGGCTCGCCGACCTCATGGCAAAGGGACGCTCGATCCTCCCGGCGCTGCTGGAGGAGGAGGTCACCGCCACGTATGCGGGCCTTCGTGCCGCGACGGAGCACGCCGACTACCAGATCCACTGCGACCCCGTGCAGCGCTACGTCTGCGCCGGCGGGATCCGGTCGACCGGGCTC